>DASZRK010000079.1 GCA_035549195.1 bacterium | reverse complement strand
CTGCCAGCCTGTCCTGCGCGTCCACTTTGTCGTAGCGGTGGAGCATGTGCATGGTCTTGTGCCCGCTCACGCTCATGATCACGTGGGCCGGCACGCCCGCCTTGCGCATGTTGGTCACCGCGCAGTGCCTGAGATCGTGGAAACGGAAGTCCTTGATCCCGGCCCTTGCGCAGGCCGCATTGAAGGCGGTCTTGACGTCAGCCACTGGGCGGCCCTTGAAGGAGAACACATAGGGGCTGCCAAAAGCCACCGGCTGCCGCCTGAGCATCTCCATCAGCGACGCGTCCAGGGGGATCTCCCTGGCTTCGTTGGTCTTGGTGTCCGCCGCCTCCAGCCGTATCCGGCCCTTGGCGTAGTCCACCTGGTCCCAGCGGAGCCCAAGGATTTCGCCCCGCCTCATCCCCGTGTCGTAGGCCAGGACGAAGATGGGCCGGAGGTGTTCCGAGCAGGCCTCAAGCAGGCGCCGGTGCTCGTCTTGGCTGAGCGTCCTGTCCCGGACGTTGTTCGCCTTGAACAGCTTCAGTCCCCGGATCGGGTTGCGCTCAAGGAGGTTGTTGTTCACGGCCCGGTTGACCAGGGTCTTCAAGCACGCGATGTAGAGGTTCAGGGTGGCAAGCTTCAGGGGCTTGCCTTTCGAGCCGCTCTCGCGCAGCTTGTTCAGGAAGCGCTCGACACGGTCTGCGTTGAGCACATCAAGCGGTATATTCCCGAAATGCGCCTTCATCACGGCGATCTTCTGCTCGTCGGACTGCCAGGTGCGCTTTCGGCTCCTGGAATATTCCATGAAGCTGTCCGCCGCCTGGATGAAGCTGACCCTTTGCTTGAAGTACCTTCCCTCGGCCAGTTCCGCCATCTTTTGCAGGTGGATTTTCTCGGCGAGGGCCTTGGGGATCTTTCCCAGGGTCTCCATGCGGCGCTTCCTGGTTCCGTCCTCCAAGGTCACGTAACAGTCGATGTAGTAGGTGCCATCCTCCTTTCTGCGAAGAAATTTGGGTAATTTAAGGGCGTTGGGCCTTCCCATAGGAAACCTCCTCCGCCCCCAGCAATGCCATTATAGGCGAAGGCCAGGGTGCTTGGGACCTGAAAATAGGTCGGAATGGGGGTCAGCGGACTTGGGCCGACTGGACAAACCTGAGCAATTCGTCGCGCGTCACCAGGGGGTGCTTGCCCAACTTGACGACCTTCAATTTCCGCATGGCCATCCAGTATTTCACGGTGGCCACGCCCACCCTGCAAAAATCCGCGACTTCCTTGACTGTCAGGAGCTCAAGCACCGCCTGCCTGCGCCTCTCCTGCCCGCTGTACCTGCCCTGGCTCTCGACATGGTTTCCTGTGCTCATTGGTGACCTCTCTTTTCCCAGGCGCGGCATTTGTCTTGGAGCGTCGAAATCGGTCGCCTGGTGGCTTGGTGAATCATCCTTGGTTGGGCAATGGTGTTTCCCTTTCTTTTCCGTGTCCCTCCTGTCCTGGGCCCTCCGAGTTGGGGGAATGCGGACCTTAACGGACCGACTTTCCTGAAACCAGCGACATGACCTCGTCGCTCAAGGCGCTCTTCTTTTCCCCTATCGGCGCGGCAGGCCTGAAAGGCGGCGCCTCAAGCGCCAGGGGCTTGTAGGACTTCTTCTCCGGGCGCCGGTGGAGCATCCAATCTTCGGCCACCATGGCATCCAGTGCCTGAAGGTCCTCCCGCTTGAAGGTCCGGGCCTTGTAAAGGCGCCGCCCGTCCCGGCGCTGGACGATGAAGACCGCCTCCCCCACCGGCAAATTCCTAAGCTCGTTCGGGTGAACCAGGAATTTCTCGTACTCCTGGTCCGTGTATCCCTTTGCCTTGGGATCATTGTCATGCTTGAGGGAGTAGTTGATCTTGCGCTCAACCACCGTCTTGGTGCCGATCAACTTGGCAAACTGCTCTGCGGTGTCGGAGGTCCCCAGGCGGAAAATGGCCTTATTGGCGGAGCTGGCGAGGATGCTGTCCATGAAAGCCTCCGAGACCGCCCTCAGATCCCCAAGCGCCTGGTGGGCGAAGATCAGCCCGACCTTCGCTTCGCGCGCCTTGGCCACCAGGTCCCTGAACCTTGGGTACACTAGGTCCGCGACTTCGTCCAGGTAGAGGAAGAACCCGCGGTGGGAGCGCGACTGATAGCGGGCTGTGAGACAGGAATGAAGGTCCATCAGGATCATGGTGCTCAGCACCTTGTAGTCCGAAGGGTACATGTCCGCTGCCAGTCCAAAGACGGCGATCCTCCCCTTGGTGACCACGTCCCTGAGGTCGATCTCGGGCTCGGTCGTGTTGAGGAGCTTGGCGAAT
>DASZRK010000078.1 GCA_035549195.1 bacterium | reverse complement strand
GGGTTTGGGGGGGGGGGGGGGTGCGGCCCCAAGAGGTCCTGCCGGTTTTGGAGGCCATCGGGAAGGTCCCGCGCATCCGGATCGATGGTCTCTATACCCACCTGGCGACCGCGGACTGGACCGACCCCAAGTTCGCCTGGGGCCAGATCACCCAATTCCGCCAGACCCTGGAGAAGGTCCGGCACCAGGGCCTGGCACCGGCGACCCATGTGGCCAATAGCGCGGCCCTGATCACCTATTACCCCCAATCCAAGGGGACTTGGGTGCGCCCCGGCATCGCCCTTTACGGGGTCTATCCCAATCCTTCGCTCAAAAACAGGGTCAAGTTGACGCCGGTCATGCAAGTGAGGACCCGGGTCCTTCATGTTAAGGACATGGAGCGGGGGGAATCGGTCAGCTACGGCCGGACCTACCGGGCGCCCCGCCGGGTCAAGGTGGCGACCCTGGCCATGGGTTACGCGGACGGCGTCCCCCGGAGCCTGTCCAACAAGGGTTTCTTCCTGATCCGGGGGAAGAAGGTCCCCATCGTGGGGACCGTCTGCATGGACATGACCATGGTCGATGTGAGCCGGGTGCGGGGGATACGGGCCGGGGACCGGGCGCTTTTCTTCGGGAAGGGGCTTGGGGTGGAGGAACAGGCGGCCCTGGCGGGCACCATCTCCTACGAGCTTCTTTGCGGCATCGGGGGCCGGGTGCCGAGGGTTTACGTCTAAAACGAGGATTTCGAAGGACCTATGAAACTCGCCCATTGGATCGAAAAATTCGGACGGTTCCTCGCCTTCTTCATCCACGACATGGGGGAGATGGTCTTCCTTTTCCTGGGCATCCACCGCTGGATGTTCAAGAAACCCTTCGACGGCAAATTGATCCTCGAACAGATGGTCAAGATCGGCTACGAATCCGTCCCGGTGGCCGTCAACACGGCCCTTTTCACGGGCATGGTGCTGGCCCTGCAGTCGGGCTACACCCTGGAGACCAAGATCAAGGGCGTGTCCCAGTTCATCGGGTCGGTGGTCTCCATCTCCATGGTCCGGGAGCTGGGGCCGGTCCTCACCGCCATGGTCATCGCGGGCCGCATGGGTTCGGCGGTCGCCGCCGAGATCGGCACCATGCAGGTGACCGAGCAGATCGACGCCCTCCACACCCTGGCGGCCAACCCGGTGAAGTACCTGGCCGTTCCCCGGTTCCTGGCCTTCACCTTCATGTTGCCGCTGCTGGTCATCTTTTCCGACCTGATCGGCTGGCTGGGCGGGCTTTTCATCTGCGCCATGAAGTTCACCTCCTCCACCATCTATATCGAAAGCACAAGGACCAGCCTGGAGGCGGGCGACGTCATGGGCGGGGTCATCAAGGGGATGTTCTTCGGGGCCATCATCGCCATCGTGGCCTGCCGGCAGGGTTTTGCCACCACCAACGGGGCCGAGGGCGTGGGCCGCGCCACCACCAACGCGGTGGTCTTCTCCTTCATGCTGATCCTCATCTCCGACTATTTCCTCAACGCGATCCTCATCGCGTTGCACATCTAGGGGCCGCCATGAACAAATCCATGATCCGGCTCCTGAACGTCAGCAAGCGCTTCGGCGACCGGAAGGTCCTGGATGACATCACCCTGGAGGTCTTCGAGGGCGAGACCCTGGTCATCATCGGCCGTTCCGGCGTGGGGAAGAGCACCATCCTGAAGCACATCGCCGGGCTCCTTTCGCCCGATTCGGGGGAGGTCTGGGTCGAGGGGCAGAACGTGGGAATCTTGAAGGAGCAGGAGGTCAACGAGCTCCGCAAGAAGATGGGCGTGGTCTTCCAATACGCGGCCCTTTTCGATTCCCTGACGGTCTTCGAGAACGTGGCCTTCCGGTTGTTGCGGGATTTCAAGACGCCCCTGCCCCAGGCCGTCGAAACGGTGAAACGCAAGCTGGAGCTGGTGGGACTGAAGGACAATCTCCTCGACCTCAAGCCCGCCCAGCTTTCCGGCGGCATGCGCAAGCGCGTGGGACTGGCCCGCGCCATCGCGGTGGAGCCGGAGATCATCCTCTACGACGAGCCGACCTCGGGATTGGACCCGGTCTCGTCGGAGGCCATCAACGACCTGGTGCTCGACATGCAGAAGAAATTGGGGGTCACGTCCGTCGTCGTGACCCACGACATGCACAGCGCCTACAAAGTGGCCAACCGAATTGCCATGATATATGATGGAAAAATCGTCGGGATCGGGACCCCCGACGAGATCCGCAACAGTCCGAATCCCTTCGTTCACCAGTTCGTGACGGGCAGCGTCGAAGGGCCCATGCCGGTCCGCTAGAGGGGAACATGCCGGAACTCAACCACAACCATCAATGGAGCCTGGAGTTCAAGGTCGGGCTCATGACGATCCTGGCCCTTTTGGTGCTCATGGTGGCCCTCCTTTTCATCAATAATTTCCAGTTCGGGGGCGGGGGCCGGGTGGTCACCGTTTCCTTCAATTTCCTGGGGGACCTGAAGGTCAATGCCCCGGTCGAATACGCCGGGGGCATCAAGGTGGGTTATGTGAAGGACATCCGCATCGGCAACAACCAGGCCCTGGTGGACCTTTACCTCAACAATCCGGACCTCCATCTCCACAAGGATTCGCAGATCTGCCTCTATAGCGCCGGCATGCTGGGTTCCCGCTATGTCCAGGTCATGGCCGACCTGGGGACGGGGCCCGATCTTGAGAAGGGCGACGTGTTGGTGGGCAAGGATTCCAACAACCTGGACCAGACCTTCAGCCAATTGGGCGACGTGCTGGAGAGCTTCGAGCGCATGATGGGAGACCCCAAGGCCAAGGAGAACTTCCTCCGGTCCTTCGAGAACATGAACAAGACCACGGACCAGTTGCTGGAACTGACCCTTCGCAGCCGTTCCAAGGTCGAGAAGATGCTCGATGACCTTTCCAAGTCGAGCGGCGACGTGACCCAGATCGTGGCCAGCGGCCAGCGCATCTCCAAGAACCTGGAGAAACTGACCGACTCCCTCGAGAAACAGAAGCTCGACCAGTCCCTGAAGAACCTCAATAACACCCTCCAGGTCATGAACGACCTTTCCAACGACATCAAGGACGGGAAGGGGGCCGTGGGGGTCCTGCTGAAGGACGAGAAGGTCGGCCAGGACCTGCGGGACATGGTGGAGGACCTGAAGGCCCACCCTTGGAAACTCCTCTGGAAAAAATAAGCGTTCGGAAATTCGGGACCTTCCTCGGCATCCTTTTGCTGAGCGGTTCCTTCCTGGGCCTGTCCGGGGCCCGGGCGGCGATGATGGAAAGCGGGGACCAGGGCATCTTCCAAGATCCCGCCAAGGTCGGTTCCATGGAGGTCTGGGACGCATCCATGGGAATGGCCATGCCTTTCCCCATGGCCCGGATGCCCATGGCCATGCTGATGCTCCACGGTTACGGGTTCTTCGAGGCGGTCGCCGAGGAGGGCCAGGCCCGGGGCCGGGCCGACTTCTCCGCCCCCAACATGTTCATGGTGGACCTGGGCACCTCGGTGGGGGACAGCCAATACCTGAACCTGGACCTCATGCTTACCAGCGATCTTTGGACCGTTCCCAAGAACGGGACCCCGGAGCTTTTCCAGATCGGGGAGGCCCAGGCGGACGGGACCCCCTTCCTGGATGCCCAGCATCCCCACAGTTCCCCCATCATGGGGCTCACCTTGAGCGACCTGATCGCCCTTTCCCCGGAGGACAAGAGTTATCTCAAGCTTTTCGCGGCGCCAAGGGGTGAATCCACTGACGGGCCCGTGGCCTTCATGCACCGGTTGACGGGCATGGTGAACCCCGACGCCCCTTTGGGACACCATATCGGCCAGGACGTGGGCCACATCTCGGGCAGTGTCCTGGGGGCGGCCTTGAAATTGGGTCCCTTCCACCTGGAAGGTTCCTGTTTCGACGGCACTGAACCCGCGCCCACCCAGGTGGACCTTCCCTTACGGTCGCCGGATTCCTTCGGCATCCGGGGGATCCTGGACCTGGCCGACGACTGCCAGTTCATGGCTTCCTATGCGGATATCCGGGACCCGGAGCCGGACATTGCCCAAGCCGAGCGTTTTTCAGTTTCCCTTTATACCAAGTCCCCCCTTTCGGATTCCTGGGACCTCTACAACACCCTCATCTATGGGGGCATCACGAACATCGACCAGGCTTCTTATTTGAATTCGATCCTGGAGGAATTCGCCTTCAAGAGCGAGCGGATGGCGGTTTTCGGGCGCATCGAGGTGCTCCAAAGGACGCCCGACCAGTTGGGCGTGACGGGGCTCAACGACCCGGACCGGGGCCGATGGATCGGGGCGGTCTCCTTCGGCTACAGCCACCGGGTGGCCTCTTGGGATGGTTGGGAACTGCGGGCCGGCGGCGAGGTGACCAATGACATCACCCCGCCCGAGTATTCGGGCCTCTATGAGGGGAATCCCTTCAGTTACAAGTTCTTCTTCCAATTGGGCGGGGCCCAGATGTCGGGTCTCTGACCCGGACAAGAACGGGACATCGTTCGGACAAGAAACGGGGACCGGTTTTCAGGCCCCTTCGTTAGATTCCTCCCGGAGGAACAAATGCCCCCAATCCCTTCGACCTTCACCGGTCCGCTCCATCCGACGGCCCGGAACTACCGGAGTTTCCTCAAGTTCCTGTCCGATTCCTATGGATTCCAGGATCCCCGCTGGTTCGAGAAGGACGCCCCGGCTTTCTTCGGCACCCGGCCGGCCCAACTCGCCACGAAGTGGGCCCTGATGGCCGACGGCCGGTTCGCCGCCCATGTGGGTCTTTTTCCCTTCGAGGCCCGGATCGAGGGCCGTCCGCTCAGGGTGGCCGGGATCGGCGCGGTCGCCACCCATCCCTCGCACCGGGGCCAAGGCCTGATGAAGCGTTTGATGGACCACGTCGCCGATGTCCTTCAGGACGATGGATACGCCTTGTCGATCCTTTGGGGAGAACGGGACCTCTACCGTCCCTATGGGTATGAGCGGGGCCTGTTCCTCGATCAGTTCACCTTTCAACGGCGGAACCTGACCTATTTCGCCGTGCCGGGCAAGGTCCGACCGGCGGCTTCGCGGGACCTGCCGGCGATCGAGCGGCTTTATAACGCCCACCCTTTCCGCATCCGGCGCGGCCCAGTCCAGGCTGCCTCTTGTTTCCATCGTTTCGACCGGCCTTCGGAAAGACCGGTTCGGGTCCTGGAGGAAAAAGGCAAGGTCACCGCTTACTCGGTCTTTTGGCGGCCCGCTTCCTTCTGGAAGAAGGGTTCGGGACCCTTGGATGTGGCCGAATGGGGCGGAGCGGCCGAGGATCTGGCCTGTCTCTGGGCCTCCGTTCTCCAGGGGGACCGGGAAGCGTCCCTGACCGCCACGATCCACCCGGGTGGTGACCTTTACGATTGGGCCCGGGAGAACTGTTCCAGCCAAGTGCGAACGGGCCAGTCCTGCATGCTCAAGGTGCTGGACCTTCATTCGGTCCTGAAGGCTTTCGAGCCCCAGCTTCAACGCCGTTATGAGGCATTGGGAACAAGCATGGGAAGGACCCTTTGGTTCCGGTCGCCTGGGGGTTCCGCCGGATTGGAGTGCGGCCGCCGCCTGCGGGTATTGAAGGGTTCCAGGGAAGGGGCCATCCCCTTGTCGGCGGAGGGAACGGTCCGCCTCCTTTTCGGGGCCGGGCGTCCAAGCTCCACCCTGAAGGACTTGGGCCTCCATGCAGGTTGGTTGGACGGGCTTTTCCCCTTGGATTGGTATTGGTGGCGGAGCGAATGGATCTGAACGATGGCTCCCGATGAAAGGAATGCGATGCGATCCCTGATCCTGGCGATGGCGCTGGTCCTGGTGGGGGGCTGTTCCAAGCCCCCGGATCACCGCACCGTGATCCATATCTCCTCCTGGGGCGATATCCAGGAGAACACCATCCTCCAGGGGCTCATCACGAAGTTCGAGAAGGACAACCCGGGCATCCATGTGGCCCTGGACCGGGTCCCCTATGAGGAATATGTCGACAAGCTCCTGACCCAGTTCGCGGGCGACCTGGCGCCCGACATCATCTTCGTATCGGCGGAGAACCTGGCCGACTTCTATCCCCGGGGCCTGTTGGAGCCCTTGACCCCTTACGTCCGGAAGGACCCGGCCTTCGACTTGAAGGGTTTTTATCCGGAACTCGTGAAGTGGTACACGGTGGACGGGGACCTCTACGTGGTGCCCCGGGACATCGCGCCGGTCTGCGTCATCTATTACAACAAGAAAGCCTTCGATGGGGCGGGGCTGGCCTATCCCAAGGACGATTGGACGGTGGACGAATTCATGAAGGATGCCCAAGCGCTGACCGAACGGGACAAGAACGGCAATGTCCTCCGTTGGGGTTTCGCGGACGATTGGGCCCTTCCGGAAGCCTGGATCTACGCCTTCGGGGGAGGGTTCGTGGATGACACCCACCATCCCACCCGCTACCGGGTCAACGAACCGGGCTTCGTGCGGGGCGTCCAGTTCCGGGGGGACCTGATCAACAAGTACAAGGTCATGCCCAGCCCCTCCAGCTTGGCCCAGCAGGGAAGCGTCGGCGCCTCGGACCTTTTCGCCAATGGGACCGCCGGGATGTTCCTTTCGGGGATCTGGAAGACCCCCCTGTTCCGGGGGATCAAGGATTTCGGATGGGATGTGGCCATGTTCCCGCATCCAAAAGGGATGAAAGGGCGTGTCGTCGGCGGCAGTTCGGGCTACGGGATCGTGAGCAGTTCCAAGCACAAGCAGGAAGCCTGGCGATTCATCGCTTATCTCTCCGGACCCGAGGGTCAGGCCCGATTCGCCTCGACCGGGCTGGCCCAACCGGCCCTCAAGAAGGTGGCCGAATCCTCCGCCTTCCTGGACGGCAAGGACCCTTTGAACAAGAAGATGCTGTTGAAGGCGGTCCCCTTGGGTGTGGACCAGCCCATGGCGGTCAATTGGCGTGAGGTCATGCAAAGCATCATCTTCCCCCGGTTGGACCGGGTCTGGTTGGGCAAGGAAAAGGCCGTGCAAGCCGTGGCGGCCCTCAACGAGGAGCTTAAAAAACATCCCCCGGTGCCCATGAAAGCCAAAAATAACCCATGAGGGCGGCCATGGACGCCGGTCCAAGACGTCCCTATGATTGAAGGCCGTTCCCCTTGGGGGCATTTCATGGTGGGAGGTTGGCATGTTGACACATCGGATCGTGGCTTATCTGATCAGCTTGGCCGTGGGTTATTGGATCCTGACCCTGGCGGATAAGCAGTCGGGATTCACCAAGACCCTGGGGAAAGTGGTGGCGTGGATCATCCTGGTCGTCTCCCTGGCGGGGCCCCTCTGCCTGGCCTGTCAGGCGGTCTGTTGCCATTCGAACCCTTCGACCTGCCATTATTCCGCCTCTTGTCCTTGGAACGGGGGCATGGGTGGCCGGATGGGGATGGATCGATGCGTGGATCCGGACGCCCGAGGCGGGGAAGAAGGGATGGAACAAGGCCGTCCCATGATGAAACATTGGATGAAGGACCATCAAGGGCCGGGGATGAAAGGCTCGAACGAGGAGAAGGCCCCGGCGGACACCAAGGAAAAATCGAAGTAAACCATCACTCTTGTGAAAAGGATGCTGAAAAGCCCCGGGGATCCCCGGG
>DASZRK010000077.1 GCA_035549195.1 bacterium | reverse complement strand
AACATTGATCCGGAGAAAGCACCGGAGATGAAGCTCGCCATTCACGGAACAGAAGAACCGTTGGACAACAACGCCCACATCGGACGCTTTGTCCCACCCAACCATGAAAACCGGCTCAAGCTCGATTTGATCCGGCCAGTCGTTCCTAACGGAGCGTCGTAGTGGTAATGGACCCGGCCCTGGAGAGGATCCAAATAGATTTGGATTCAGCCTCTTTCGGGGCCGGCATCCTTCGGGACCAATGGAAAGTCGAATCCTTTGACTTTCCGATTCTCATGATGATTGTCAAAGGCACGGAACCCAACCAGGACCGCAGATGGTGGCGGTTCAGGTTCGAATTATCGTGTTATCCCGCGAAAAATCCGGAGTGCAAGCTTTGGCATTTAACCGAAAACCAACCAATCGTTAACGACACGGAACGCCCGAAACTAAAGAACGGTTCTTTGAATGACTCGTTCAAGAATTGGGGAAACGGCGTTTATCGTCCCTGGGAGAGAATGGGAGCCACCCACCTTACCAACGCACCACTATTGAATTGGAGCCCAACCAAGGATTTAACCTTTTGCATGGGAGATTTATATGACCGACTCAACGCTAACCAGGTTGTTTCGGTTCCTGACGAGGGAACCGAGGCTCCTGTGTGACAAGGAAACTTGGGACACAGGCACCAAAGAGCTTCACCGAAGAACTGATGAAAGGCGGGAAGCGGGAGCATTCCTTCTTGGGAACGAAAGGTTAGGTTCGAGAAGGATAAAGAAGTTCCTGTTCTACGACGACATTGATCCGAATTGTTTTGACCACGGGATTGTGGAATTCAATGGACATAAATTCGGAAAAGTGTGGGAGGTTTGCAAGACTCTCGACATGGATATTGTCGCGGACGTCCACGTCCACCCGGCGGGTTATGGCCAAAGCCCATCGGACCAAGAAAATCCTATGAAGCTTGAAGCGGGTCACCTGGCGATTATTCTCCCGGATTACGCCAAAGGGTACCAGAACCCGGGTGAATTTGGAATTTACGAATACCTTGGCCAACGAAGGTGGACGAACCACACCCGCCTTGGCCAAAATTTCTTTCGCATAAGGTAGGACAAAATGAAAATGACACACGAACTAGAAAGGCTGGTCCAGATTTACGTTGAATCGGGAAACGGAACAATTGCGCAAGGAAAGAGATTCTATAAGTCCTTAACCTTGGAAGTTCATTTGTCCCCGAACGATTCCGCAACCCCCGCTGGCCAAGCGGCCGCGCTTACGGCTATCGCCACGGCGGTGAGGTGTTTTTTAGGAGGAGTCGAACTAACGGGAGATACCAGTCAAAAACTCTTGTTGCCGCTTAAATTCAAAACGGTTGGCGAAGCGGCAAAAGCCTTGGGTGGCCGAACAAATATCCGCGCCCAACGAACCGTCATCATTGGTTCCGCTTTAAGGAGTTATCCGGGTTGGACGGTGCGTGCTTGGTGGGATGGATGGGTTGCCGGTGTCAGGGCTGGCACGGATACCATTCCTTCGGGAAAAGGACTGAATGTCCTTTCTGGGATCGCCGCGGGGAACTTGGCGGTATCAGAGGCGTTTCAACATGCAATTGGAAACCCCAGAGCCGGTCTAAAAGCCAGGACCCTTTCACTTTGGAATCCATCCGACCCAACAGACGTCGGAGAAGATAGAGTTTTTTTACCGGAAGCTCTTTGGTTTCTGGGTTTGGGAAATTTGGGCCAAAGTTACCTTTGGTCCTTAATCCTACTTCCATTCAACAATCCTTCCGGAGTCAGGGTGGTTCTTCAGGACTTCGATTTTGTACAACCCCCGAATCTTGGAACTTC
The DNA here is from genome assembly GCA_035549195.1 of bacterium. NCBI lineage: Bacteria > bacterium. The sequence continues at coordinate 3,081 of DASZRK010000077.1, read as the reverse complement.
GATCCTTACTTCCAAAAAGGATTTTGGCCGCCGCAAGGGGGCCTTGGTCGGAGATTGGGTTTTGGCCAGAAAATTCACTTTGGCCAGGTATGACAGACGTTTTGATGAAACCTTCCACCGGCAGGATGGGGAACCCACCATTTTGATCTCGGGGTTGGATTCCCTGAAAGTTCGAAAAAAATTGGGCGGGGCAGGTTTTGATTTCATTATTGATGCTGGATTAGGAAACTCAGCCCTGACTTACCACCAATTCAGGTTGAACGTCTTTTATGACGAGTTCCAACCAGAGGAACACTTTAGGGGCCAGGAGGATGATGAAAACGCGAGGGTCCAAAAAAAACTTGCCCTTCCGGTTTACCAAAGGGAGCTGACAGGTAACGCCAAGAAAGATTGCGGGGTTGCGGAAATAGCTGGTGCCAGCGTTGCGGCCCCTTTTGTGAGCGGCCTTGCTGGCGCTTTTGTTATTAGCCAGGCGATCAGGATTTCGTCGAACCAAAATCCTTTTATCTCCATTTCGGGTTCGGTCTTGAATGACCCGATTGTTACTGCCACGGAAGGTAAAAAGGCCAAGGTCAAATACCCGGGGTATTCTGAGCCGATGGCTTGTTAGGGATTAGTCATCCCTGGGAATAAGGGAAATGGGATAAAGGGGTCAGTAGATACGACTCCCATGGTCGTTCAGCAAACGCCCACCAATTTCGCACTGAGTGCCCAAAGCCTTTTCGATGCAACTGGATCCCCCGCGTGAACAGAGGGACCAGACCTATAACCTGTAGTTTATAGGTCTGGTCCCTCTGTTTTAATTTTTGTAATGTAATCTGTGGAACAAAGGGGTTAGGTTGGACTTATCGATAGCGGGTCAGTTAGAAATTCTATTGTTTTGAGGAGCTTCCAGTGTATCCAGGAAAAAACGGTATGAGCTGGTGGGAGTATAAAGGGCTAAAGGATCAAAAGGAAAAACTTGCGGAAATGGCAAAAGAAAGATCGGAAAAAGACAATCAATTAACAGATCCCTCTAAAGAACATACTCTCCCAGAAAACCATCCCAAGGATTCTTGATAGCTCAAATCTTTGGAGAACAAAGGGGTCAGTGGATTCGACTCCCTGTGGTGGCTAACCATCCGCCTATCAATTCCTCACTCAATTCCAAAAGCTTTTTCGCCACCTCCGGTCCACCGCGTAGTGCATGACGCCCAAGGGCTTTGAGGCGAATTTCTTGGTGGCGTCGCTGGTCATATCCACTACCTTTTCATTCGGAACCCTTAATCGAATATTTTTCCTGGGTTGAGCAGACCCTTGGGATCGAACAACTTCTTGAGGGAACGGAAGAGTTCCACTTCCTTCGGCGTTCGGGTGTAAAGAAGATAAGGTTTTTTCACCAGCCCGATACCGTGCTCCGCCGAGACGCTACCCCGGTATTTCTTAACGATCCCGTAGAGGACTTTGCTGGCTTGGAGGCTTTTTTTCCAAAAGGCCCTCTCGGACATGGTCTGCGGCTTGTGGGTGTTGACGTGCAGGTTGCCATCCCCGATATGCCCGAAAACAAAGACGTCAAAGCCGGGGAATTTCTTCTTAAAAGCGGCGTCCACATCCCCTAAAAAGGGGTCGATGCTGGAAATGGGGACCGAAAGATCGTACCGCTGTTGGACCCCATAACTGGAAAGGGCCTTGGACATATTTTCCCGGATGGTCCAGAAGGCATGGACCTCTTCGGGTGTCCGGGCCCACCGGCCCTCTAGGATGACACCCTGTTTCTTAAGCGCGGTTAGCCAAGAGTCCCACCCTAGCCGAGCCCCCTTTGCCGCCCGATGGGAACCATCGGCGGCTTGGCTCGGCTCAACCAAGGCTCGTCCCCCGACTTGAGGGCCGGGGGACAGGTGCCAATCCTCCTTTGCCGATCCTCCGTCCCCTGGGGATTCCACCTCCATCAGTACATAGGCCCCGGCATCGAGGGTCACGGGGCAGGTCAACCCAAAGACCTCGCATACCTTTTCCACGCATTTGCGGGTCAGGAACTCAAAAGCCGCCACTTGGAACGAAGGGTTTTGGGAAGCCCGTTGGAACAGCCTCAAAACCGCGGCCCTGTCCTTTAAGGCGATGAAAAAGGTCCCGGCTTTCCCGGGGGCGGGGGACAGCTTCAACACGGCTTCGGTCACGACCCCCAGGGTCCCCTCGCTTCCGATGAAGAGCTGGCGAAGGTCGTAGCCCGAGTTGTTCTTTTCCAGCGCCCCGTTCAATTCCAAGACCTCACCGCCCATGAGGACCACTTGCAAACCCAGCACCCAATTGCGGGTGGAGCCATAACGGACCACCTTCAGGCCTCCGGCATTGGTGGAAATATTCCCGCCGACCTGGCACTGCTTTTTCGAGGCGATGCTCACGGGCCAAGTGAGGCCGCTGGCCGCGCAATGCCGGTGAACCGCCTCCATGGTCGCCCCGGCCTGCACGCGGACGGTGCGCGCCACGGGATCCACCTTTTCCATCCGGTCCATCTTTTCCAAACTCAGGACCACTTCACCCTGGGCCGCCACGGCGCCACCGGACATGCCGGTCTTGCCACCGTTCGGCACCACGGGTACCTGGAAACGGGCGCATTCCTTCAAGAAACGAGAGACTTCAGGAGTGGAACGGGGAAAAACTACGGCGGAAGGGCGGGGCTGGGTCCCGATGGAACCGTCCCGGCCATAGGTCCCGAGGGCTTCCGGGTCCATGCGCAGAAAGCCCGGGTAAAAGCTTTTTTTGATCTTTTGGAGGAAGGATTTTTTCATGGATGCATTTTAATCAAGTTGGCGCTTCCGGAAAGGGTTGTGGCAGGGGAATAAGGCCCCGCGTAAATAATTGTTTTTACCATCCTCTGTCGTCCCGATTTAAACTTAAATCGCAAAGTTTATTTATTTGAAAGGTTGGATCCTCCTATGAAACACCTAATCTATTGTGCCAGTTCATTCATTCTTTTTCCGATTTTGGGGTTCACCCAAACGCCCCGTTACGTTAACTACACCGACCCGCAGGGTCTGGTCCAGGTGGCCTATCCCCCTGATCTCCTTCAACCCGAGAAAGAAGGTGCCTTTGGGTCCAATG
>DASZRK010000076.1 GCA_035549195.1 bacterium | reverse complement strand
ACCCTTTGGGTTTCCCTGGAGACCTTGACGGTCAGCAGCTACCTTTTGGCCTCCTTTCTCAAGAAGGACAAAGCCAGCAACGAGGCGGGGATGAAATACCTGCTCCTCGGCGCCTTCTCTTCGGCGGCCATGCTCTTGGGTTTTTCATACCTTTACGGTTTGACCGGAACGACGGTCCTGGCCAACTTGGCGCGCTCCCTGGCGGCCCAGCCGACCACCCCTTTGTTGGTACTGGGGGTCATCCTGGTCATCGGGGGATTGAGCTTCAAGATCTCCCTGGCGCCCTTCCACATGTGGACCCCCGACGTTTATGAGGGGGCACCCCTTCCCGTCACCGCCTTCCTTTCGGTGGTCTCCAAGACCGCGGGCTTCGCGGCCTTCACCCGTATCTTTTGGGTGGGGCTTTCCAATTCATCGACCCTTTCGGTTTGGGAGGGCCTTTTCGCCGTCCTGGCGGTCTTGAGCATCATCCTGGGGAACCTGGAAGCCATCCCACAACAGAGCTTGAAACGCCTGATGGCCTATTCTTCCATCGCCCAGGCGGGCTATATTTCCACCGGCTTCCTGGCGGGCGGGAACTTGGGCCTTACGGCCGTCCTCTTCTACCTCTTCGTCTATCTCTTCGCCAACATGGGTGTTTTCCTGGCCATCGCGATCCTTTATGCGAAAACGGGAAGTGACCGTATCGAGGATGTGGCCGGCGTCTGGAAGCGTTCTCCCCTCATTGGGGTGGTCCTTTTGGTGGGCCTGCTTTCTCTGGCCGGCGTGCCGCCTTTTGCCGGGTTCTCCGGGAAGTGGTACCTTTTCGGCGCCGCTGTTCATATGGGCTATACCTGGCTGGCCTTGGTGGGCATGGTTTTCAGCGTGATCTCGCTTTATTACTATCTTCAAGTGGCACGGCAGGCACTGGTCTCCGAACCGAAGGATCCATCGCCGGTGCCCGTGACCCCCTTGGAAAGTGTCGTCCTTTTGGTCTCGATCCTGACGACGGTCACCTTGGGGTTCTGGCCCCGGCCCATCATGGACCTGGCCCAATGGGCCGCCACCTCGCTTTTCTAAGCCATCGGTAAGGACCCCCGGCCCTTTGGGGCACGGGGGTTTTTTGTTTTCCGGGTCCCGTAGGCCGCATTGTCCCGCGGTTAAAAAGGGATTAGATTGTGGGTCCGATCCCTAGGCCCCAGGAGGTCCCATGGCCATTCCCATCCTTCTTTTCCTGACGGTGGTCCTTTATGGGGTGGGATGTTGGTATTCCTTCCGGTTCTACCGGGACCAGGACCTCCAGTCCGACCGAACCGCCGCCCGCTGGCTCATGGCCGGGTTGGCCCTTCAAGGGACGCTCCTGCTTTTAAAAGGTTGGATGGAGGGGGTGGCCCCCCTTGTCAGCTTGGACGGTATCCTCTCCGCTTTGTCCTTTTCCTTGACGGCGGCCCTTTTGGTGGGGCGTCTGAAGACCCCAGTGGGGGTCTTGCTCTCTCTCTTTTCACCCTTCCTTTTCCTGATGGCCCTTTTCGCCTTCATTACCGGTTTGCCCCCCATGCCGCTCATGGACAAGGCCCTGATGACCGACCGATTGGCGAGCCATATTTTCCTGACCTTCCTGGGGTTCTCCCATTTCACCTTGGGCTTCGGGGTCGGGGTGGCCTTCTGGGTCCAGGACGGGCAACTGAAACAACACCGTCCAGGGGCCTTGACCCTTCCTTTACCGGCCTTGGAGGCCCTGGACCGTTTGACCGTTTTCTACATCGGCTTGGGGTTCCTCTTTTGGCTGGCCGGATTGTCCTTGGGAACTTGGGAAGCCTATGAAGTCTGGGACCGGTTGCCTTGGAGCGATCCCAAGATCCTGGGGTCCTTTCTCGTATTGGGCATTTATGGTCTTTTCTTCATCCTTCGCTGGAGCCTCCGGATGCGGGGCCGCCGCTCCATGGTGTTGGTCATGGCGGGCTATCTGTTGGCGCTTTTCACTTTCGTGGGCGTGAAGGTCCTTTTGAACGCCCCCCACGGATTCTAGGGGCCCGATCCAATGGAACCTGCGAAGTTCATCGCTTACGGATTGAACCATGTGACCGCGCCCATCTCGGTGCGCGAGAAATATGCGCTTCCGCCCGAAGGGGTGGCGGAGGTCCTGGCCCGCTTGAGGCCCCATGCCCCTGAAACGGTCTTCCTTTCCACCTGCAACCGGGTGGAGTTCTATCTCAACACCCCCCATCCGGAGCGGTGCCTGGAGGAGGTAAGGGAAGCCCTTTCCCATTACCATAAGTTGAAGCCCGCCGAGGCCAAGAAGTTCTTCTATCATCACGAGGGGACCGAGGGGTTCCTGCACCTTTTCCGGGTGGCGGCCTCGCTGGATTCCATGGTGGTGGGGGAAGCCCAGATCTTGGGCCAGGTCAAGGAGGCCTTCCAAGGCGCGCAGGAGGCGGGGACCGTCGGCTCGGCCTTCCACGGGATATTTGAGCGGGCCTTTGCCGCGGCCAAGCGGGTGAGGACCCAGACCGATATCGCCCGTTCACCCGTCAATGTTTCCAGTGTTTCGGTGGACCTGGCCCGCAAGATCTTCGCCGACCTGAGGGAAAAATCGGCCCTGCTGGTCGGAGCGGGCGAGATGGGGGAATTGACGGCCAAGTACCTGGTGGACGCAGGGATGGAGCATCTTTTCATCGGCAACCGGACCTTGGACAAGGCCAAGGCCCTGGCGGCGCGCCTGGGTGGGGAGGCCTTGGGCTTGGAGGGTGCGCTGGGCCACCTGGAGAATGTCGATATCGTGTTGGTCTCACTTTCCACCATGCCTGGTTGGCTCCAAAAAGGAGCAGTGGAAAGCGCCATGCGCGCCCGCAAGGGGCGTCCCCTGTTCCTGATCGATCTGGGAGTGCCGCGCAACATCGATCCGGAGGCGGGGAAGCTTGATTCGGTCTATCTCTACAATATCGACGACCTGTCCCGTATCGCCGAATCGAACCGGGCCCAACGCCGGAAGGCGGTCGAGGATGCCGAGGTGATCCTCCGCGAAGAGGTGTCCGATCTGGCCCAATGGCTTTCGTCCCTCGAATTGGTGCCTGTGGTGGTGCGTCTCCGGGAGCATTTCGAAGCCATCCGCAAGGCCGAGTTGGACGATTTTTTCCGCAAGAACGCCCAATTGACCGAAAAGGAAAGACGATCTTTGGAGCGTCTTTCCCGGGACCTGACCCAGCGCCTCCTGCATGAGCCATCGGTGAACCTCAAGCAGGTCAAGGACCCAAGCGACCGCTATGGTTTTGCGCGGATGTTGGAAGAGGTCTTTCTGCGGTCCAAGGGCAGGGAATAGCGTGAGGATCCTGGTCGGTACCCGAGGCAGTGAACTGGCCCTGGCCCAGGCGGGCATGGTCCGCGACCTGATCGCGCCATTGTTCCCGAGGGATGAAGTGGTCCTGGAGGTTGTCAAGACCCTGGGTGACCGGCTTTCGGCCAAAGAAGCGGAGGTGGGCCCGGAAGGCGAGCCGCCTCAAGGGGTCTTCACCAAGGAATTGGATGAGGCCCTTCTGGAAGGCCGGGTGGCCATGGCCATCCACAGCCTCAAAGATGTACCCACGGTGTTGCCGGCCGGCATTCATTATGGCGCCTTCCTCAAACGCGAGGACCCGCGGGACGTTCTGGTTTCCCGGGACGGCAAGCGGTTCCATGAGCTTGCCGCAGGGGCCCGGATCGGGACCAGTTCGCCGCGCCGGGAAGCCCAGGTCCGTGCGGCCCGCCGGGACCTGCAAGTGGTCCCCTTGAGGGGGAATGTGGACACCCGCCTTCGCAAGATGGCTCAAGGGGAAATGGAGGCCGTCCTTTTGGCGGGGGCGGGTCTCAAACGATTGGGGCGGGGGGCGGAGGCCACCGAATGGTTGGATCCGGAATGGATGCTTCCGGCCCCGGCCCAGGGCGTATTGGCGGTCACCCTTCTGGAGCGCGACAAGGAAATGGCCGAGAAGATTACCGAACTGGACGATGTCCCCACCCGGACATGTGCCGAAGCCGAACGGGCTTTCCTTAAGACCCTTTTGGGCGGGTGCCGGATCCCGGTCGGGGCCTTGGCGACCTTACAGGACGGTATCCTGACCCTATCCGGGGTCGTGGCCCAACCCAGCGGCGAGCAGGTCATGCGTGGGTCGCGGAAGGGGGACCCGAAAGATCCCCGGGGTCTGGGGACGGAATTGGCCCGGAACCTTTTGGCCAATGGGGCGCAGGAGATCCTTAATGGTTTCGGGAGGGCCTCTTGGTAAAGAAAGGAAGGGTGTTCCTGGTGGGCGCCGGTCCCGGCGATCCGGGCCTCTTGACCCTGCGGGGCCGCGAGGTCCTCTCCCAGGCGGACGTGGTCCTCTATGACGCCTTGGTCCATCCGGACCTCCTCGAGCATGCGCCGCCCGGAGCCCTCCGGATCTTTCGGGGGAGCCGGGGCAAGAAAGGCGCACTCAACCAAGCCCAGATCAACCGCAAGCTGGTCCAATATGCCCTCCAGGGGAAAAAAGTCGTCCGCCTCAAGGGCGGTGACCCCTTCGTCTTCGGACGGGGTGGGGAAGAACTGTTGGCCCTCGTTCCCCGCAAGATCCCTTTCGAGGTGGTCCCGGGGGTCTCTTCGTCCTATGCCGTTCCCACGGCGGCAGGTATCCCCTTGAGCCACCGGGGCATGAACGCGTCCTTTACCGTGGTCACCGGGCATGAAACGGGGGACAAGCCTGGAAGCCAGATCGATTGGGCCCACCTGGCCCGGGACCGGGGAACCCTGGTCTTCTTGATGGGCCTTCACACCCTGCCGGAAGTTTCCCGGCGGCTCCTTTCCCACGGCATGGACCCCAAGACTCCAGCTGCGGTGGTGCAAAAAGGGACGACCCGTCATCAGAAGAGCGTGCGGGGGGTCCTTTCCGATATCGCGGCCAAGGTCCACGGGGCCAAGCTCCAGGCGCCGGCCATCCTGGTCCTGGGGAAGGTGGTCGCCCTCTCGAAATGGTTGGACCCGGAAGCCCATCGTCCGCTCAAAGGATTGCGGGTCCTAGTGACCCGGAACCTGATGAAGGCAGGCCCCCTGACCCAGATGCTCAAGGAAAAAGGGGCTGAAGTGGTGGAGGCCGCCACCATCGAACTGAGACCCCTACCTTTGGGCCCGCGCGACCGACGGCTTCTGGAAGGAGCCTTGGATTATGATTGGATCGTTCTTTCCAGCGCGCCCGCGGTCGAGTTCTTGAAGGAGGCCTTCCAACAACTGGGTTTTCCCCTTTCCCGCCTCCGGCCGGTTTCAATCGCTTGCGTGGGACCTTCCACCGCTAAGGCGGCCCGGGCTGCGGGGCTGGTCCCATCCCTTGTTCCCAAGGACTTCAAACAAGAAGGGCTCGTCCATGCCTTCCGCCGGATGGACCTTCGGGGCCAAAGGGTCCTTTTCATCCGGGCGAAGGAGGGACGGGATGTGCTCCAACGCTTCTTCCGGGCCCAAAGGGTCCCTTGCGATCTGCTGCCTCTCTATGAGAACCATGTCCCGCCGGGAGCGGTCCGGCGATTGCGGAGCCTTTTCAAGGACGAGGGAGGGGTGGATCTTTTGACCTTCGCTTCCTCCTCGGCGGCCGAACACTTCTATGGCGCCTTTACCCCGGCCGAGCGGGAACGCTGGCTGGCCCAAGTGCCGGCGGCGGTCATCGGCCCGGTCACGGGGGCGACCGTGCGCCAATGGGGCGGACGGGTGGTGGCCCAGCCCAAGGTCTATACGCTGGATCATCTGGTGGACGCCATCGGCCGATGGGCGAAAAAAAGGGATAAGAAGTGATGCCTTGGGAAATGGCTTAATTTAAACTGAGGTCGCCTCGAGATCCCGTGACCGTCCCGAAAGAGAGCCCATGAGTTTCCCCACCCACCGCCTGCGCCGCCTCCGGAAGAACCATGTCCTGCGCGGTCTTTTCCAAGAGACGCGCCTGGGCCCGAAGGACTTCATCCTCCCCCTTTTCGTTTCCGAGGACCTCAAGGGGTCCGACCCCATCGGTTCCATGCCGGGGATCGAACGTCACGGCTTTCGGTCCTTGGTGAAGGAGGCCCTCTCCGCCCACCAGGTGGGCATCCCCGGTGTGCTTCTTTTTGGGATCCCTAAGCGCAAGGACGACCGGGCCACTTCCGCCTATTCCAAGAACGGCGTCATTCAAAAGGCCGTCCGTCTCCTCAAAAAAGAGGCACCGGACCTGGCGGTCCTGACCGATGTCTGCGCCTGTGAATACACCTCCCATGGCCATTGCGGCATCCTTTCGGGCAGGGATGTGGACAACGACAAGACCCTGGGGCTGCTCAAGAAGATCGCCCTTTCCCACGCCGAGGCGGGGGCCGATATGGTGGCCCCTTCCGACATGATGGACGGACGGGTGGCCGCCATCCGCCAGGGTTTGGACAGGGGTGGATTCACCCAAACCCCCATCCTCAGCTATGCCGCCAAGTTCGCCACCTGTTTCTACGGACCTTTCCGCGACGCCGCCGATTCGACGCCTTCCTTCGGGGACCGCAGGACCTACCAGATGTCCGCGGCCAATGCCCGGGAAGCCTTAAGGGAGATCGAATTGGACATCCAAGAGGGTGCGGATGCCGTGATGGTGAAACCGGCCTTGACCGCCCTCGACATCATCGCCCGCGCCAAGGACCGCTTCCGGGCGCCCCTCTGGGCTTACCACGTATCCGGTGAATACAGCATGGTCAAGGCCGCCGCCAAGATGGGCTGGCTTTCCGAGGAGACCGCGATGGGTGAGAGCCTTTTGGCCATCAAACGGGCAGGAGCGGACCGGATCATCACCTATTGGGCCAAGGAAGCGGCCCGTTTTTTCCGGTAAGCGGGACGCTCAGTCCATCACCCAAAGGCACAAGCCATGAAAAAAGGTTTTTCGACCGATCACTCCAAGAAACTCTTCGCTGAGGCCCAAAGGCACCTTGTCGGCGGGGTGGACAGCCCTGTGCGCGCCTTCAAGGGTGTGGGCGGGAGCCCGATCTTCATCGCCCGGGGCAAAGGCCCTTACCTTATCGACGCGGATGGGAACCGCTATATCGACCTCGTGGGTTCCTGGGGTCCCCTCATCCTGGGCCATGGGGAAAAGTCGGTCCTGAACGCGGTACGGAGGACCATCCGCAAGGGCCTGAGCTTCGGGGCACCCTCGTCCCTGGAGACCGACCTGGCCCTGCTGGTCAAGAAGGCCTTTCCTTCCATAGAAAAGATCCGGTTCGTCAGTTCCGGGACCGAGGCGGTCCTCGGTGCCATCCGTTTGGCCCGGGCAGCGACCAAGCGCAAGCGCATCATCAAGTTCGATGGCTGTTACCATGGCCACGGAGATAGTTTGCTGGTGGCGGCGGGCAGCGGTGCGGCGACCTTGGGGCTTCCCGATAGCCCGGGAGTTCCCGAAGAGCTGGCCGCCCTCACCTTGAGCCTTCCTTACAACGACCTGGGTGCGGTGGAGGCTGCCTTCAGGAAATTCGATGATATCGCCGCCATCATCGTGGAACCGGTGGTGGGGAATATGGGACTTGTCCCCCCAAGACCGGGATTCCTCCAGGGTTTGCGGGAAGCGACCCAACTGAATGGCGCGCTCCTCATCTTTGACGAGGTCATGACAGGTTTCCGGGTTGCCTATGGCGGCGCCCAAAGCCTCTATGGGGTTCGGCCCGACCTGACCACCTTGGGAAAGATCATCGGCGGAGGGATGCCGGTCGGCGCCTATGGCGGCCGGGCGGACCTCATGGCACAGGTCGCTCCCGAGGGTCCGGTCTATCAGGCGGGAACCTTGTCGGGGAATCCCGTGGCGATGGCCGCCGGGATCGCCACTTTGAAGGCACTCGCCGATCCTGTGGTCTATACAGGACTGGAGGGATCCGCCGCTTTCGTCGAAGAGGGCATCCGCCGGGCCCTAAGATCGTCCGATATCCCGGGATGCTTCCAAAGGGTGGGGAGCATGGCCACCCTTTTCTTTCAGACAGGCCCCGTCGAAAATTACGAACAGGCCAAGAAAAGCGACCGGGAGCGTTATTCCAAGTTCTTTTGGGCCATGGCTGAACGGGGGATCTACTTACCCCCCTCCCAGTTCGAAGCCATGTTCTTCTCCACGGCTTTGTCCCGGAAGCATCTCAAAAAGATCGTTCGAGCGGCAGGGGAGAGCCTTCGCAGCCTCCGATAACCGGCCTAAGGGCCGGGGAGGCAAGTAAAGGGTCGGTTTTCGGCCTGAATCCTGATAAAATTCCTGCATTCATCCCGGAGGTTTCCCGTGAAATATCCCATGGTCCGGCAACTCTTCGTCATCCTCTTACTGGGGGCGGGTCTTTCGGCCATTCACGCCTGGGCCGATACGGAGATCGACCTGGGGGACGGAGGTCCGACCCCGGCTTCCCAACCGACCGCTGTGCCGACCGCCCAACCCGTTCTGGAGACCACCCACCCCAGCCCCGTTCCTGAAATGAAGGCCGAACCGACCCCGACCGCCGAGGTCACGGTGGAGCCGGAAGCAGGTCAGGACAAGAAGTCCGAGGAAGAACCCGCCGAGACCACCCAGATCGTCCATGGAACCCTCAAGATGAAGGATGTTTACGCGGCGGGCATCAAGAACTACCAGGAGCAGGATTACGACAGTGCCATTCGTGAATTGAAGAGAGCCCTCGAGATGAACGACCCCTATACCCAGAAGTTCTATTACGCCGAGGCCGCGGCGATGCTGGGGGTCATCTACCAGTTCCGGGTCATTCATTACGATAAGGCGCTGCACTATTACAAACTGGCACTGCACTACGAGAAAAAGAATCGGACCGCCCTGCGGCATCTCAAAGAAGTGCAGCGTCTGATCAAGAAGGGCAAATGATGCTGGGCGCCAAGCTCCGGGGAACCGCAGCTGGTTTGTGCTTGGCCTTCCTGGGGGCCGTTCCTTTGGGTGCTACCGAGGTTTCGCCCCTTAGCATCAGCCTTTTCGGCGATTATGGGACCCCGGTCCAACCCTTGGGATTGACCCAAAGCACCACCGATGCCATTGGCGGTGAATTCCTCGCGGAATGGAACCCGGCGTCGATGGCCTCCATCGGATTGGGCCTGCAGACCGAAGGCTTCTTCTCGAGCTCGACCTTTTCCATCCTGACCCTCGACCTGGAAGGCCGGCTCTTTCCTTGGGACAACGGGATCCAGAAATTCTCGCCGTATCTTTTCGGCGCCACCGGGCTGAACCTCGGTTCCAACGGAGGTCCGATCCACTTGAAGGCCGGGTTGGGAAGCCGGGTCCATATGGCCGGACCGATTTTCCTCGATGTAGCGGTCGGCAGTCATTGGTTCACCGATCCCAATTCGCTCCAATATGTGGACGCCCGGGCCGGGTTGAGCTTTTCCATCGACCTCAAACCGGCGGCGACCCCGACCCCTACGCCGCTTCCCCCGACGGCGACCCCAGTCCCGGCTTCGCCGAGCCCGACGGTCACGATGATGCCGATGGTCACGGATACACCCACTCCGGGGCCCGCCCAGGTCATTTCCCTCGATGGACCCACCGCGACGCCTATTCCTGTGATCGACAATGAACCGGTGAGTTCGGTGGAAGAGAGCAAAAAATATTACGACATCGGGATGGAAGCCTTCCTGGCGGGGAACCATCCGGTGGCCATGAAGGCGCTCCGCAAGTCTTTGAACTTGAAGGAGAAACACAAGCATCCTTACAAATACGCGGAAGCCTATGCCACCCTGGGGGTCATCTACGAATTTCACGCCCATAAGGTGAAGGATCACGACCGCAAAGCGCTCGAATGTTATAAAAAGGCCCTGGCGATCGATCCGAGGACCAAGTCGGCCAGGCATTATTACCCGCGGCTGAAGGCCAAGTTGGAAAAGGAAGCCAAGACCGCCAAGAAGAAGGCGGCCGCGAAGAAGACTTCGACGGTGCGGAAAAAGGGGAAAGCCGTCCCGAAGTCGGAGGTCCGGCCGACGCCGGTCCCGACCCCCGCTCCCGTTTCCAATGATTCCATGGACCTGCGCAGCGAGATCAAGTGATCCGGGTCAGTTGACCGTTTGGCGGATCCGTTCGATCCGGGTCGCCTTGCCTGTCATGGTATCGACGGACACCACCACCCCCTGGAAAAGATAGGGCAGTTCCTCGGAAACCTCGAAGCGGGAGGGTGCCCCGGAAATGAAACGCGAGAGCACCTGGGGCTGTTTCATCCCGATGACCGAGTTGGGCGAGCCCGACATGCCGATGTCGGTCAAGTAGGCCGTTCCCCCCGGTAGGATCTCCTCGTCGGCCGTCATGATGTGGGTGTGGGTCCCCGTGACCGACGAGACCCGGCCGTCCAAATACCAACCCATGGCCCGTTTCTCGCTGGTGGTCTCGGCGTGCATATCCACCAGGATGACCTTGGCCCGGCTCCCGATCTCCTGGATGGCCTTGTCGGCGGCCCGGAAAGGGCAATCCAAATTGATGTTCATGAAGGTGCGGCCCATGAGGTTGAGCACCGCCACCGGTATCCCCTGGCAGTCGTAGATCCCCAGGCCCGTTCCCGCATTCCCCGGCGGGTAATTATGCGGCCGCAAGAGCCGAACGTCGTGTCCCAGGATCTCCTTCACTTCCTTCTTGGACCAAATGTGGTTGCCACTGGTCACCACATCCACGCCCGTTTCCAGGATGGCCTTGAAGGAATCGGGTTGGATGCCGGCGCCCCCCGCCAGGTTCTCCCCGTTGGCCACCACGAAATCGATCTTGTGATCCCCTTTGATCCGTCCCATGCAGTTGTGCACGGCGTGACGGCCGGGTTTCCCGATGATGTCACCGATGAGCAGGATGTTCATGAAGTCTTTCTAACCACCCAGGGCATCAAGTGAGCCGCGGGCCCGGATGGATTTGAGGAGTGGGATAGGCCGACTATTTATACCTGAAGTCTTTTGAAATTGCAGGGCAAAAGGCCGCCCGGTGACCCGGGTGGTTCACGGCTCCTTGCGGTAGATGAAACCTTTTTCGGTGAGCAGGGCCTTCAAGGGGATGTCATGGGGGTCTTCCGGCAGGTGTTCCACCATTTGGAAGCCATAACCCACCCCAAGGGACAGGGCCCCGGGCCGCAGGTGGGGAAGAACACGGTCGTAGAACCCCAGGCCGAAGCCCAAGCGGTGTCCCCGGGGATCGAAAGCCAAGCCGGGCACCAGGACCAGGTCCAATTCGGCCGTGGCGGTCGGATGTCCGCCGGAGGGTTCCTGGATCCCGAAGGGTCCGGGGGACAAGTGCTCGAAGTCGGCAACCTGGACGAAGTCGAAACGGTTTTGATCCTTGACCAGCCTCGGGAGATAGAGCTTTTTCCCCTCTTGGAGGATGCCCTCCAGGATGGGATAGGTATTGATCTCGGTTCCGACCGAAAAGAAGGCCCCGATGTGGCGGGCGGCATCGAATTCGGGCCGTTTGGAAAGGATGGCCCATACCCCTTGGGAGGCGGCTTCCGCCAAGTCGGGTGGGACCTGGGACCGGACTTTCTTGAATTGTTCCCTCAAAAAATCCTTGGTTCTTGGTTGGGACATGGGTTCCGTTCAGGGATGGGCTTTGCCGGCTCACCCCAATTTAAGGCTGTTGGGAGCCCTTGTCCAATTCGGCCAAATGCTCCAGCCAAGCCTTGATCTTGGCCTCATGACCTAAGGTGGTCGGCAGGTAATAACGGCCTGGATTGGGGGCATATTCCTGCTTCACATAGTGGTCGGGATGGTCGTGGGCATATTGGTAGCCTTGCCCATGCCCTAGGACCTTGGCACCGGGGTAATGGCCATCCTTCAGGTGGAGGGGGACTTCCTTGGTGGATTCCTTTTTGACATCCTCGGTCGCTCCTTCCAAACCCTTGTAAGCCGCATTGCTCTTGGGGGCGCAGGCCAGGTAGACGGTCGCCTGGGCCAGGGGGATGCGGCCTTCGGGCAGTCCAATGAATTCCAGGGCCTGCTGGGCCGCGACGGCGAGGGGCAGGGCCTGGGGGTCGGCGTTGCCCACATCCTCAGCGGCGGAGATGACCAAACGCCGGGCGATGAAGCGGGGATCCTCCCCGGCATAAAGCATCTTGGCCAGCCAATAGAGGGACGCGTCGGGGTCCGATCCCCGGATACTCTTGATGAAAGCCGAGATGGTGTCGTAGTGCTGGTCCCCGGAGGCGTCGTATTGGACCATCTTTTTTTGGATGGACTCCTGGGCCACTTCCAGCGTGAGGACGATGGTCCCTTGAGCGTCCGGGGGAGTGGTCAGGACCCCCACTTCCAACGCGTTCAAGAGGGTACGTCCATCGCCCGATGAAGCCTTCAGCAGGTGGGTCCGGGCATCAGGTCTCAGGTCCACTTGGTAATTGCCCAACCCCCGGTCCTTGTCGGCCAAAGCGCGGTCCAGGATGGTCCCTAGGTCCTTCTCGTCCAGTAATCTCAATTCACAGACCCGGGAGCGGGAAAGAAGGGCGCTGTTGAGGGCGAAGAAGGGGTTCTGGGTGGTGGCCCCGACCAGAAGGATGGTGCCTTGCTCCAAATGGGGCAACAGGGCGTCCTGCTGGCTCTTGTTGAAATGATGGATCTCGTCCAGGAAAAGGATGGTGGTGCGCTGGTAGAGCTTCTTGGTCTCCTGGGCTTCGTCGAAGACCTTGCGCAGGTCGGCCAACCCCGAGGTGACCGCATTCAAGGCCACGAAGCGGCCCTTGTTGCGGCGGGCCACCAAGCGGGCGAAGCCGGTCTTGCCGGTGCCCGGGGGGCCGTAGAGGATCAGGGAAACGATGCGGTTGGCTTCCAGGAGGCGCCGAAGCAGTTTGCCCGGGCCCACCAGATGCTCCTGGCCCACGTACTCGTCCAAGGTTCGGGGCGACATACGGATGGCCAGGGGGCGGCCGCTTAAAGCGGAATCGTCTTCCGAAGCGTGGTCGAAGAGGTCCATAGATCCGTTCCATGGGATTGGAGCAGGGGAAAAGGGAAGGAAATGAAAGTGAGCCCCCACCTGTGCCGGTTTGGACGGTACTTTTCTGAGGCCTGTCAGAGACAGGTGGGCGCCCTCACGAGCGGTTCATCGCTTCCGAAGAAGACCATCCCCGATCGCTATGGGAACCCGTTTTTTATTTTTGTGGCTCAGAATTTCCCGCCCGAGGTGTCGAACACCGCAGGCGGCTCAAGGGGTATTTTAGCAGGACAAGCGGAAATGAAAATTGGCATTTGGAACGGTTTTAGACCCCGAATGGGCCTGAGGACGGAGCTTCCAAGGGGAAATCTCGAAAAAATCCCATGACAAGGACGGGAAACCACTTCCCTGTGGAAAATTTCAAATTTGTGAAATGCGGGGCACAGGGAAATGCCAGGTTGAGAAAAGGGGTGAGCTATTGGAAAATGCCTCCCGACTTTCGAGGGAGGCGCCATGTGGTTCCAAGTCCATTCCATGCGTTTTTCCGGATGGATCGTGCCCATCCTGGCCCTCCTGGCGCTGGCCCTGCTTCCCTTCGCCATCGCCTTGGGGCTCCTGGTAGGAGCCCTGGCTTTGGGGGTCGGTTTGGTCCGTGTCCTGATGTTCCCGTCTCCCGAGGGAACCCCGGGAAAACCCACTTTGCGTCGTCCGTCATCCCACGAGCGCTTGGCCGATCCCTCGGCCATCGACGCCGAATTCGAGGTAAAGGAAGACCATGAAAAAGACCAAGACCGATAAGAAGCCCAAGCACCGGGCGGCTTCCGTGGCGACCCCCGAATTCGAGCTTTATAAGGGGGTCCGGGCCGAGGATTTCCGTCATTCCTTCCAGGAGAACCTCAAATACCGGCTCATCAAAGAACCGATCGCCGCCACCCAATACGACCGCTACCTGAGCCTGGCCTATGCCATCCGCGACCGGCAGGTGGAGAACTGGGTGCTGACCCAGAAGACCTACCGGGACCAAAAAGTGAAACGGGTCTATTACCTGTCCCTGGAGTTCCTCATCGGCCGCACCCTGGGCAATTCGATCATCAATCTCCAGGTGGAGGATGCGGTGTCCAAGGCCCTGGAGGACATGGGCTTGACGCTGGAGGAGCTACGGGAGACCGAGATCGACGCGGGTCTGGGGAACGGAGGTTTGGGCCGGTTGGCCGCCTGTTTCCTCGATTCCCTGGCCACCCTGGGGATCCCCGCCTATGGCTACGGTATCCGCTACGACTACGGTATTTTCAGGCAGAAGATCGTCCGCGGCTATCAGGTGGAGGAACCGGACGAGTGGCTTTCCCGGGAAAACCCCTGGGAAAAGAACCGCCCCGAATACACCTACCGGGTGAAGTTCGGCGGACGGGTGGTCTCCCGGGAGACCCGCCAGGGCCGCCAGGTCTTCGAATGGGTCGAGACCGAGGACGTTCTGGCCACGGCCTACGACACGCCCGTGCCGGGTTATGGGAACAAGACGGTCAATAATCTGCGGCTTTGGTCCGCCAAAGCCACCGAAGAATTCGACCTGGATTTCTTCAACAAGGGCGACTATTTCGCCGCCACTTCCAAGAAGACCGGGACCGAAACGATCTCCAAGGTCCTCTATCCCAACGACAACAGCCCCGAAGGACGGGAATTGAGGCTCAAACAACAGTATTTCTTCGTGTCCGCCTCCATCCAGGATATCGTGCGCCGTTTCAAACGGGAATATTCCGATTTCCGGGCCTTGCCCGATGCGGCCGCCATCCAGATGAACGATACCCATCCCACCATCGCCATCGCCGAGTTCATGCGGGTGCTGATGGACGAGGAGGGCCTCGATTGGGACCTGAGTTGGGAGATCACCAGGTCGGTCTTCGGCTACACCAACCATACCCTGCTGCCCGAAGCCCTGGAAAAATGGCCCGTGAGCCTCTTTGGTCGGCTTTTCCCCCGGCACCTGCAGATCATCCAGGAGATCAACGCCCGGTTCCTGCGCGAGGTGGCCAACCGGTTCCCCGGGGACAACGAACGGCTCCGTCGCGTTTCCATCTTCGAGGAAGGGGCCGACCCGCAGATCCGGATGGCCTACCTGGCCATCGTGGGGAGCCACTCGGTCAATGGGGTCTCGGCGCTCCATACGGAGCTTTTGCAAAAGACGGTGGTGCCCGATTTCTATGAGCTTTTCCCGGAACGGTTCAACAACAAGACGAACGGCATTACCCAACGACGGTGGCTGCGCAAGTGCAATCCGGGCCTCGGGGAATTGATCACCTCCAAGATCGGGGACAAATGGGTGACCGACCTGGACCACTTGAAGAAACTCGAGAAATTCGCCGACGACAGGAAATTCCAGGACCAATGGCGGGAGATCAAGCGCCAGAACAAGGAGAAGTTGGCGGCCCTCATCGCCATGGAACAGCGCCTGGCGGTGGACCCCAACTCGCTTTTCGACGTCCAGGTGAAACGAATCCACGAATACAAGCGCCAACTCCTGAACGCCCTGCACGTCATCGCCCTCTACCGCCGGATCAAGGCGGATCCCAAGGCGGTCTTCGTGCCCCGTACGGTCATCTTCGGGGGCAAAGCGGCCCCGGGTTACCAACGGGCCAAGCTCATCATCAAGTTCATCGGCGCCATTTCGGACATCGTGAACCAGGACCCGCAGATCAAGGGCAAGTTGATGTGCCTTTTCGCCCCCAATTACCGGGTGTCGCTGGCCGAGAAGATCATCCCGGCCACCGACCTCTCCGAACAGATCTCCACCGCCGGTAAGGAGGCTTCGGGAACGGGGAACATGAAGTTCGCGCTCAATGGGGCACTCACCATCGGCACCCTGGACGGGGCCAATATCGAGATCGAGGAGGAGGTGGGGAAGGACAACATCTTCATTTTCGGGCTCACCGCCCAAGAGGTGGAGGACGTCCAAAGGAAAGGCTACAAGCCCCGGGAGTTCTACGACCGTTCCCCCGAGCTCAAGGGCGTCCTGGACCTGACGGCCAGCGGGTTCTTTTCCCCGGATAACCCCGGTCTTTTCAAACCCCTGGTGGAAAGCCTGTTATCCCATGACGAGTACATGCTCCTGGCGGATTTCGACGCCTATGTGGAGTGCCAGGAAAGGGTCTCCGAACTCTATCGGGACCAGGCGGCCTGGACCCGGATGTCCATCCTGAACGTGGCAAGGATGGGTAAGTTCTCCAGCGACCGGACGATCCGCGAATATGCCGAGGAGATCTGGGACGCACCGCCGGTGACCATCAAGTGACCCTTAGGGGCCGTCCTTCAGGTCCAATTCCATCGTCGAGGTGGAATCCTCGCGGCTGAAGAAGAGGGCCGTGTGGTCGTTCAGGACCTTCAGGTCCGTCAGGGCGGCTCCGGCGTGGAAGCCGTATTTCACCAGGTCCAGCGCCTTCGCCGTGACCTTCCACCCTTGGGGACCCCATTCCACCCTTGCTAAATAGTCCTTCCAGGCGTCCTTCGCATCCTCCTGTACGGATAAAAGAAAGACCCCGAGGCGGGAGTCCGGGCTCCAGGCGATCGGCTCGTTCAAGGACAGGTGGGCCAGGGGTCCGGTGAAGGAATCCTGGAAAAGGTCCACCGACGGCGATTCCGCGTAAAGCCAAGTGACCTCGGCGGGTCCCTGATCAAGCCGGGCCAGGGCCAGCCAAGGAGCGTTTTCTCCCTTATCGAGCACCATGAGAATGGATTGCTGGTCGGGCGCTACCGAGAATTGCCGCAGGCCCGGGAAGCGCCGGGAGGAAGAGGGGTTGGCCAGGTCCAGTTGATAGAGATCGTAGAAGGGGACCGGTTGGGAACCCATGAGAGTGGTGCGGGCGATGAGGTCCAGGGTGTTGCCGATGAGGAAGTGGGCGGGCACCGAGTAGGCTTTCAGTGGGAACTGGAAGGCATTATCGCGGGTCTTGTCCCGGATGGTCACGGTGATGCCCGCGTCGGGAGGCAAGGGCGAGAGTCCGTCCAGGCCCGGCAGGGTCTCGGAGATCGTGGCTTGGAAGGTCAAGTTCTCGACCGAGGCCGGAAGGGCCCGGACGGTTCCCGGTCCAAGGGATGCGAACAGTAGGATCAGGGTGATGGATCTTTTCACGTCTTCCTTTCAAAATCCGAAGCGGTCCCATTCTAAAAGAAGGCCCGGGGAAGACCCAGGTCCCTTCCTTTGGACGTCCAAAAACCCGGGGTGGCCCCAAATAGGGCGAGACGGGGCCCCGGGAAAAGCATAAAATCCTCCTGTCTCCAGTCTCCTCTCCGCCCAAAAGGGGTTCCTCCGCATGTTCCATTCCCGCTCAGGCCGTTCCTTGTGCCTTGGGGCCCTCCTGTTCATCCTGGTGGGGCCCCTGGCGGCCTCCCCGGACCCCCTACGGCGCAGCGTGGTCAAGATCTTCACAACGGCCCAGCGCGTCCTGCCCCAGGAACCCTGGAGGCGGGGGCCGGAGGAGAACGTGAGCGGGAGCGGCTGTATCCTTCCGGGTCACCTGATCCTGACCAATGCCCATGTGGTCTCCAACCAGATCTTCCTGCAGGTCCTCAAGGACGGGGACACCCAGAAATACACCTCCCATGTGGTGGCCGTTTCCCATGACCGGGACTTGGCCGTCATTCGAGTGGACGATCCCAAGTTCTTTACCGGCACCCAACCGGTCACCTTCGGGGAGATCCCCGAAATGCGGGACAAGATCTCGGTCTATGGCTATCCGGTCGGGGGCGACGATCTCTCCATCACCGAGGGTGTGGTGTCGCGGATCGAGGTGGTCACCTACAGCCATTCCTTGCGCAGCCTGTTGGGGGTCCAGACCGACGCGGCCATCAACCCGGGCAATTCGGGCGGGCCGGTCTTCCGTCACAAGCGCATGGTGGGGGTGGCCTTCCAGGGCTATAACGCCGCCGTGGCGCAGAACACGGGCTATATCATCCCCATCTCCATCGTGAAGCGTTTCCTGGACGACACCAAGAAGGGGGCCGACCAGAGGGTTCCCATGCTGGGCCTCTATTGCCAGACCCTGGAGAACGGCACCTTGCGCTCCTACCTGGGCCTGAAGAAAGGGCAATCGGGCATGTTGGTGACGGCCACGGTCTATGGCTCCTCGGTCTGGGGGGCCTTGAGGAAGGGCGACGTGCTGACGGCCATCGACGGCTATACGGTCGGCAACGACGGGACCATCCGCCTCCACAAAGGGGAGAGGCTTAATTTCCAATACCCCATGGGGTTCCACCGCATCGGTGACCGGATCAAGCTCAAATTCCTGCGCGGGGGCAAGGCCCATTCGGCCACCGTCAAGCTCAAACCCGACGCACGGCTGGTGCCTTTCCCCAGCTATGACGACCAGCAGGATTATTTCATCTTCGACGGCCTGGTGTTCACCGAACTGGACTCGGAGACCCTGGCCGCCAACAAGAACGCGGACAACCAATGGATGGCGCTCTATCTCTCGGGCCTGCCCTCGCCCGACCGGCGCCGAGTGGTGATCCTGGACCATATCATCCCCCACGCCTCCAACAAGGGGTATGGCACCGAATACTCGAACCTCATGATCACCCGGGTGAATGGACGGCCAGTCCGCGACCTGAAGTCCCTCATCGAGGACTTCGAACATCCCGTTGACGGGCGCCATGTACTGGAATTCGATGAGCCCAGGGACCTGGGAACCCGCATCGTCCTCAAGGCCGAAGGCGCCGAGGAGGCCACGAAGGAGATCCTGGCCGTGAACCATATCCCCAGCGACCGGTCGGACGATTTGAAGGGGGCCAAGTGATGGGAAATTCCAGCCCGCGCCTGACCACCCTTTTGGCCCTCATCCTCCTGGGAGGCACCCTGGCGGTCCCCGCTTGCAAGAAGGCCCCGCCTCCGCCGCCCCCGGTCCCCACACCCACCGCCACGCCCCGGGACCTGACCCATTCGGTGGTCAAGGTCTTCACGACCCAGCAGTCCGCCGACTTCGGCGAGCCCTGGAAGCCGGGTTCACCCGTGAGCGACGAAGGTTGCGGGGCCATCCTGTCGGGTGGGCGGGTGCTCACCAACGCGCGCCTGGCCCTTCAATCGACCTTCATTGAAGTGCAGAAGTACGGTGAGACCCACCGTTATGTGGCCAAACCCTCCCACCTTTCCACGGACCTGGACCTGGTGGTGCTCACGGTGGATGACCCGGATTTCGCCAAGGGCACGGTGCCGGTCGAACTGGGCGACATGCCCGCACCGGGCGATAAGGTGGTGCTCCAGGGAGGGGACGTGCTCTCGAAGAAGGAGGACACCCTTTCGGGCGTGGACATGGTCTGGTCCATCGTAGGGGCTACCGGCGTGCCCGCGCTCGACACCCAGGGCGACATCGATAAAGCCCTCTACGGCTGTCCGGTCTTCAAGGATGGGAAGCTGGTGGGTATGCCTTTCCTGAGCTACCACAAGGACGATAAGGGCGGCACCCTCACCCCGGTGAGCCTCATCAAGCTCTACCTGGACAATGTGGACGCCGGGAAGGACTATCCGGGCATGCCTGATCCGGGCATCTACGTTCAGATGCTCAAGAGCGCCGACCTGCGGGACTATTACAAGCTCCCGGCGGACAAATCGGGGGTGGTGGTCACTCGGGTGCTGTCGGGCGGGGCCGCCGAGGGCTTCCTCAAAGAAGGGGATGTGCTGACCGAGGCCGCGGGCTACCCCATCGACAACGAGGGCTATACCCAAGTGGACAAGCTGGGCCGCATTTCGGTGGATTATCCCCTCTGTCTTCTCCTGCCGGGCCAGCCGTTGAAGCTCAAGATCTACCGGGCGGGACAACCCATGGACGTGGAATTCCCTTCGAAGAACGAGGTCCGCCTGCTCCCCTGGCAGCCGAACAATTCCCAGCCCACCTATCTCATGAAGGCCGGCTTTGTCTTCGTGCCCCTGACCTACAACTACCTTTTGGCCGATTGGAACCGCATGAAACCCGAACTGAAGGTCTATTTCAACCATGGCCTGCCCGATCCGGGCCGCAAGGAGATCGTGATCCTCAGCCGGGTGCTCCAGGCGGACATCAACTCCGGCTATCAATACTTCCATAACGTCATCATCGATAAGGTCAATGGCCGCAAGATCGGTTCCATGGAGGATCTGGCGGAGGCCTTTGACCATCCCGAGAAGGGAAGGGATGTCATCGAGTTCGATGATCACGCCTGGTCCGGATCCACGATCGTGTTCGATGCCAAGAAGGCGAAGAAAGCCACCCTTTCGATCATGAGGGAACAAGGGATAGCCTCGGACCGTTCGGAGGACCTGAAGGGCTCCTCGGTAGCGGTGGACCACGGAAAAAAACCGCCTTTGGCGGCGGCCAAGGGGAAGGTGTCCCCTGAGCCGAAGAAAAGATCGGCGCCTACCGCCACGCCCGATGGAGTCGAGATCAAACTTTAAGGAACAGAGGGAGAGCATGAAACGATCCATCGAAAGGCCGGTCTTGGCCCTGTTGGCGGTCCTCACTTTAGGGATCGGCCGAGCTCAGGCGGGTCCCAAGTATTTCAAGGACAGCTATGAGAAGCTCCAGATGAAGGCGGCCACCCTCCAGGCCCACGGCACCCTGGCCAACTTTCATTCCGACGATGCGACCATCAAGTCCATGGCCGATGCCAAGCGGGGCATGTTCGACAGTTTCTACGCCATGGCCGCCAGCTATGGCCATGACGACGTGGACGGCTCGGCCGCGGTCCTCAAGAACGAGGCCCGCATGAATTGGGACATCAAGCGCTTCACCCGGGCCGTCGCCAAGGAAACGCTTTACAACTCCGAGGCCGCGCTGAAGTTCATCCTGGAGAAGGACAAGGCCAACCACGATCCCAAGTTCCCGTCCATGACGGCGGGTTATGAAGCGAAGGTCCTCAAGCTGGTGGTTCAGGCCGAGTCCGCGTTCGACCACGGGAAATACAGTGCCATGCGGAACGCCTTCTACCAGGCTCTTTGGCTGGCCTATCCGGTGACCTCCCTGAAGCCTTTCCCGAAGCCGAAAAATTGACCCAAGCTAAAATCATCCTGGCAATACTGGTAAATAGTTTTCTCGTTAAACCGGTCAAGGTGTAGGATAGTCCCAGTTTTCCTTCCTGCGGGTGACCCCGCCCTCCTTCGCTTTCCAACAATCAAACCGAGTGCCTGGTCCGACGCCCGTTTTCGCGGCTCCTTCGGTGTTCTCATCACATCCTGGAGGTTGGTCATGGGTCAATTGAACCTGGTGTTACGGACGGCGGCGGGCAATAGCGAGGTTTCGGTCCTGGAAGCGGCGGGGGTCCTGGACGTGAATACGGTGGGGGATTTCGAGGATGTCTTGAACTCCCTGTTCCGCAACAAACGCTTCCGGATCATCCTGGACCTGGGAAAACTCGACTATATCTCGAGCGCCGGCATCGGGGTTCTGATCGGGAACATCAAGGAGATCCGCAAGAACAAGGGGGACATCCGCATCAGCGGGGTCACCGCCGACGTTTACAAGGTCTTCGACCTGCTGGAACTTCCCAAGCTTTTCCATTTCCACCGGGATGAGAGGGAAGCGACCCTGGCGTTCTGAGGGTTGGGTGGCGGGCCGAGGGGCCGGGTCGCCCCTTGGCCCTTGGTTTGTCCTATAATCATGGCGTTTCCGGGAACCTTCCTGAAAAGGGACAGCCATGGACCTATTCTCCAGACTTGAGACCATTCCCCTCTATTCCGCCATCGCCGGCGCGCTGTTCCTCGTCCTCCTTGCCTTCTTTTTCTACGTTCTCATGATCTTCAACAACCTGGTGCGCCTTCGGATCATGATCTCCAAGGCCTGGGCCAACGTGGATGTGCTCCTCAAACAGCGCCATGATGAGGTGCCGAACCTCGTGGCGGTGATCGAGGGCGTGAAGGATTTTGAGAAGTCCGTCATGACCCAGGTGGCCGAGGCCCGGGCCGCCACCCAGCGGGCCGCCGGACCCACTGCCCAAGGGGAAGCCGAAAAGACCCTGACGGGCGCCCTCGGGAACCTTTTCGCGGTAGCCGAGAATTATCCCACGCTCAAGGCCCAGGAGAATTTCCTCATGCTCCAGAAGCGCCTGTCGGAGTTGGAGGACGCCATCGCCGACCGCCGGACCTTCTACAACGAATCGGTGGCGGCCTATAACGCCCGCATACGGGAATTCCCCGACGTCCTCCTGGCCAACACCTTCAAGTTCCTGCCCCAGGAGATGTTCCAGGCGGGCGCCGGCGAAAAGGAGCCCGTGAAGGTGGGCTTGCTCCGATGAACGGGACCGACCCGGTCGTCCTGATGGTCCTGGCGGGCCTGGCCGTTCTCGGGGGCATCTTCCTTTTCTTCCGGGGATTCCGCGACCTCAAACGAAAACGCCTCATCGAGGACACCCCTACCTCGACCATCCGGGCCATGGCCCCCGGGCTGGTGGAGGTGACCGGTACGGGGGTCCAGCATAAGCCCCTGAACGGCCCCTTCACCCAACGGGCCTGCCTCTATTACGAATACCTGGTGGAGGAACAAAGGGAACGCACGGTGGGTTCGGGCAAGGATCAGCACACCGAGACCTATTGGGCCACGATCAAGAGCGAGGACACCTCCGAACTTCCCTTCCTGGTCGACGACGGCACGGGCAAAGCCCTGGTGCGGCCCGAGGGGGCCGAGATGGTCCTGGTGGACCGGTGGGAACTTCAACCGGGGATCTTCGGCGACATTCCGGCGCCCATCGTGGATTTCCTCAAGACCCGGGGGGTGGACTGTTACGGCCTTTTCGGTTTCAAGCGGCCCCTGCGCTTCACCGAACGCATCCTGGCCGAGGGCCAAAAACTCTATCTCTTGGCCACCTGCCGGACGGCCGGGGAGGGCGCCGAAGGGATGCACCTGGTCAAGAGCCCCCATGGCGACCCTTTCATCGTCTCGGCCAAGGACCAGAAGAGCTTGGAAAGTTCGCTGGGTTGGGCCGCCTTCTTCCTCATCCCCCTGGGGATCCTGCTCACCGGGGGCGGTATCTATGGGCTGGTCACCCTTTGGACCGCCCGCTAGGATAAGGGCCATGGAACCCACCTCCGCCATCTTCAGGCACCTGCGCCGGGTGCTCCAACAGGCCTATTTCCTCCAATCCATGGGCCCAAAGGAGCTCGACAAGCTCATGGGAGCGCTCCGGGCCATGCGGGTCTTCAAGGGCTACGAGATCATCCGCCAGGGCGACCCGGGAGACGCTTTCTACCTGATCGCCTCGGGTCGGGTCAGCGTCTGGGTGGACAAGGGCCGGGGCCCGGTCCGGGTTGTGGGACTGCGCAGCGACGAGTATTTCGGGGAGATGGCCCTGGTCTCCAACGAGCCCCGCAACGCGTCGGTCATCGCTGAGATGCTCACCGAGCTTTTCGTTTTGGAGAAGTACAACTTCGACCAGATCCTCATGAAGAACCCCGCCATCGCCCAGAAGATCAAGGAAGCCCACCAGAGACGGCACGAGATCACGTCGAAGCTCTAGCCCATGCATGTCCCGCCTGCCAGGCCTACCGAGCTTTTTCGGTCCGCTCCTCGACTCCAGATTTAACCTCCTTCTGCATTTCGTGGATTGCCATAACTCCCGAGTAGGCCTATAGGATTTCAAGGAAAGCGCGGGCGCCGCGAACTTTACGGAACATAACGTGACCTATGGCGTGAACATCGGAGCCTGGGACCGAAGGGAGAAGTCATGGAACAAAAGCTTTGGAGGCCTTGGATCGGGATGGTTGGCCTGCTGGGCCTGGGGGTTTCCCACTCCCAAGCGGTGGAGGCGCCGCATGGCGGGACCTTGGTCGAACTTGGGCGGGGCGCCGCGCAGGTGGAAATGGTGCTCGATGCCGACGAAGGCGAGCTGACGGCCTATGTCCTGGATGGCGGCGCAGGGAAGCCCGCCCGGACCACCCAAGGGGTCATCCGGGTGGACCTGAAAGAGGGGGACAAGTCCTATAAATTGATGATGCGGCCCGTGCCGGACCGGTCCAAGGGTGAGACCAAGTGGGATTGTTCCGAGTTCCGAGGCACCGCCAAGGTCCTGGTGGGGGCCGAGGATGTGGAAGGCCGGATCTTTTTCCTTCATGTGGAGCAGAGGAACTTCAAAAGAGTGCCGTTCGACTGCAAGGCGACGGAGCCGGCCTCCGGCAGTCCCTCGCCCGTGGCGACCCCACCGGACCCTCAGGGCTGAACGCTTTTCAAGAAGGGGGATGAATCCTTGGACCCCCATGCCTCGGGGCTTTACCTTCGTTACCATCCTGTCTTTAGAAATAACTCGGGCTTTGTCGCGGCCCTTAAGGTCATAAATAGGGCAGTTCCGCCATTTAACCCCCAATTCATTACCGCCTCCGGGGCCTCCGGCCTTAAATTGTCGGCATCCTTGATCCCAGGAGGCGTCCTATGCAGCCAGACTTCTTCGAGGCCGATTACGGCCAACTCACCGAGGCCATCTTCGTGGTGGTGCTCCTTTCCTTCGTGATCGAACGCGTGCTGGCGGTGGTCTTCGAGCACGCCCTCTACAAGAAATACCTGGACGGCCGGGGTCTTTCGGCTCCCCTGGCGGTGGCCTTGTCCTTCGTGGTCTGCTGGAAGTTCCACTTCGACCTGCTGGCCATCCTCTTCAAGGCCCAGGCGGCGGGAGGGGGCGGGACGCTCCTGACCGCCATGCTCATCTCGGGCGGCAGCAAGGGCACCATGGCCCTGATGCAATATTTCATCCAGGCCCTGAACCTGCGCTCCGCGGCCCTGCAGATCCAGGCCCGGAAGATCGCGCCCAAGGGCGGCAAATAGATGCGCCGCCTCCTGGCGCTGTTCCTCATCCTCGCCGCGCCCGTGGGGGCCTCCTACGTGGAGGTCAACGGCACCGGCGCCTACGTCTATGCCCAGGCCGACAGCCATTCGGTGAAGCGAGGTCATGCCGAGAAGGGCGCCGCCTACCAGTTGATCCAGGACGCCCAGGTGAACGGCTATTACCGCATCTTCTTCGACGACCAGGAAGGTTTCGTTTACCGCACCCGGGTGCGGGCCCACTTGGGGGACGCGGAAGCCTACGCGGCGCCGGTGACCTATACCGGGACCCAGGTTCCCCGTACCTTCCAATATGGCGAGCCCATCGACCACAGCCAGCAGCCCCGCGTCCTCCTGGAACGGGAAGCCTACAAGGTCTGGTACGACCCGACGCGCAAGGTGGCCCTTTGGTCGGCCTATGCCTACCGGCCGACCGGCACCACCTCCGCACGCTGCCAGGACTGTTTCGCCGAGGATCCGGAGGCTCCGTCCCACCCGGGCACCTACCCCAAGCTCACCGACTACCAGGGTGTTTACAAGGCCAACATGACCGGCTTCGACAAGGGCCACCAGTCGCCCGACGCGAGCCTGAAGGTCTACGGCTTCGAACAGCAGAAGGAGACCTACTACCTTTCCAACATGACGCCCCAGTACAGCAACACCAACCAGGGGATCTGGCGCGAATGGGAGGACAAGGTACGGGGTCTGGCGACCCCCGAGTCGCCGGTTTGGGTGGTGACGGGACCGGTCTTCAACGCGGGGACCCCGGGGCACCCGGTGAAGCCGGGGGGACCCTGGATCCCGGACGCTTATTTCATGGTGGTCTCCCGGGGCAACGGCAGACCCGATGTGGCGGCGATCCTGGTGAAGAACCAGCAACTGCGCCTTTCCTGGGCGGAGCACTATAAGGAGACCCTCGCCACCGTCGCCCAGGTCCAGGACCTGACCGGGTTCGATTTTTTGAGCGCGCTCCCGGACGACGTCGAGAAGGACCTGGAATCCCGGGTCAACGACCTCTGGCAGTAGTCGGGTCGATTTCGACGCTGCGGATCCGTCCCCATCGTAGAATGGGCCCTCATCCCATTCCCGGAGACCCTTTTTGCCCGACGAGAATCCCCATGATTGGATCGAATCCCTGACCCGTTGGGCCGGAGCCATCGGCCTCAACCCGGTGCGGGTGCGCTGGAAGCTGATGGGATTGCGGGAGAAGTTCCGCGACACGAAGCACCGGGCCCAAGTGAAGAAGGAAAGCGTCGGTTACCGACACAAGATCTGCCCTTCCTGCGGGTCGGTAGAGGACCGGGGCAACAAGACCTGCTCGCGCTGTGGGGCCGCCCTTTACACCCATTTCGGCCAGATGGTCCGCCGCTTGGGGCTGGTGGCGCCCCATTTCAACTCGGTCAGCTCCATCCTGGCGGGTGTCATCCTCCTCATCTACATCGCCATGATGCTTCACGAACCCGGCGCGGGCCTCCTGGGGTTCAGCAGCGACACGCTCATCCATTTCGGCGCCCATTTTCCGCCCTTGGTGCGGGCGGGCGAGGTCTGGCGTCTGGCCACGGCCTGTTTCCTGCACATTGGGATATGGCACCTGGCTTTCAACTTGATCGCCCTGATGCAGATCGGTCCCCAGGTGGAGGAGATGTTCGGCCGGGGCCGGATGCTGTTCTTTTTCATGGTGACGGGCATCCTGGCCAACCTGGGCAGCGAGATCTGGGGGCTTTACGGCATCGCCGCGGGCGCCTCGGGCGCCTTGATGGGCCTCATCGGCGTGGCGGCGGGATGGGGCCAGCGGGACGGCACCGCCATCGGCCGGGAAGTGCGGGGCCAGATGGTCAATTGGATGGTCTATACGGTGGTCTTCGGCTTCTTCATCGGGGCGGACAACGCCGCTCATATCGCGGGCTTCCTGGTGGGAGGGGTGCTGGGGTTCTTCTCGAAGCCCGTTTGGGAATTGCAGGGCCGCCGGTCTTTCCTGCACCAGGCGATGGGTTGGATCGGCTTCCTGTTGATGGCCGGGACGGTCCTGTTGGTCTTCCATCCGCCCTTTTCCGTCATGGACCTCACCAGACCCTGACCCCGGGGTCACCGAGGGCCGGTCATCACAAAATGCCGGACCGGGTTGATTTCAGGGCCCTCCGGGTCAATCCTGGATCAAACCTCCTCGGAAAGGACCTTTGATGAAATTCTTCCTCGCGATCTTCCTTTTGGCCGTGGCCGGTCTGGTGGGTTGGTACGGCTACTGCGTGGTGCCGGTGATGCAGGATTTCCAGGCGGCGGCCGATACGGGCAAGCCCGAGGCCATCCTGCCTTTCATCGACATGCCCTCCCTCAAGAAGGATATTACTGAGTTCGTGAAGAATCGCTTCAACCGCACGGACAATCCGGCCACCAACCCTTCGGCGGAGCAGATCCAAGAGATGGTGGATAGCTTCACCACCCCGGCCAACATCCTCCTGATCCTCAAGGGGGTCAAGGTGGAACCGGGAAGGGCGGTGCCCGCGGTGATGGATGACAAGACGCCCCATCCGGTGGAAAAGCACTACGAATCGCCGGGCGTCTATGCCATCGACATCTACCTCAGCCAGGTGCAAACACCGGACAACAA
The DNA here is from genome assembly GCA_035549195.1 of bacterium. Lineage (NCBI taxonomy): Bacteria > bacterium. Next base: position 76,496 of record DASZRK010000076.1, on the reverse strand, counting down.
GGTGTCCCTGCTCTTCGAACGCCAGGGCTGGTTCGATTGGAAGCTCTCGGCCATCCGGTTCTCCTGGAGCTGAAGGCGCCTCAGCGTCCCCTGAGGTCGTTGGCCGATTTGTCCAGGAAGGTGATGAAGCTATCCGCATTCCCATAACCTTCCTGTCGGCGGAAGTCGTCCCCTGAGGGGGCGCGAATGATGAGGGTGGGGAAGGCGCGGATGGCGTATTTCTGCTGAAGGCCCTCGATCTCCTGGGGGTTGCGGCCTTCCTCCCGCCGACGATCCACCACGTGCACGGGCACGAACTTTTCCAGGATCTGGGCCTTGAAGGCGGGGTTCTCGAAAACCTCGTCGTTCAGGCGTCGGCAGGGTCCGCACCATTCCGCCGAAAAATCATAGAGGAGCAGCTTGCCGGTGGACTTGGCCTCGACCATCCCGTCAGAAGGAGAACGCCAGAAAGCAACGGAGGGTTCGGGCGCCACAGTGGTCCCGGGAATGGGAGAGGACTGGAGCGAAGAGAGGCTTTGGGGTGAGGAACGCCAGCCGGCATGGGCGGCCAGGTCCTCGGAGAGCTGAGGTTGGATGTCATCGGCGGTGAAGGCCGCATTGTCAAAGCCCTTCGAAAAAAGGTAATAGGTCATGCCGTCAGGCAAGGGCTCGTAGAAAAACCTTTGGAAGTCGTGCCATTTGCCCCTGGAGGCCAGCATGTCCAGGGTTTCCACCTCCCGAGGTAGTTCCTTCAGGTCGGCAGGGTAGTGTCCCTTCTCGGATTTGAAGTTCTCCAGGGCCTGGACCACTCCGGCCAATTGGCCGGGAACCTGACGGGCTTGGGCCCGTGCGATGGCATTGTCTTTGTCCTCGAACATCTGGTAATAGGCCCAATAGCAGGAACCAACGGTGACCCCCGCCCCCAGGAACGCCATGAGGATGAGGAGCCAGCCGCCCCGGCGTATCTTGATGAGCCCCAGGATGAGGGCGGGCAAGGCCACGAGAAGACCCAGGATAGGAAAGAGGCAGAGGACCGCGATCACGTAATCGGCAACGCCAAGCTTGTGGGGGGCTTCGGGGACGTTGGACATGGTGCCTCGGCCGAATGGAATGAAAAGCCCCTCTATTTTAACAGGAAAGTTCCCGCGGTCCCGAAAAGCCTACCTGCTACAATAACCCCATGTTCCACCTGCCCTCCCTGGCCTATATCCTTGAGAAAGGCCGAGCAGCCTTCAAACGCTTCCCCTATCCGCTGATCTGCTCCTTTCTGGGCGGCGCCACGGCCATCCTCCTCATCGAGAACCAATCGGACGATTTCTGGTTCCTCAAGCTCCTGATGACCTTCGGGTTGGGCATCTCCCTCTTCTTTTCCCTGACCCTTTACCTCGAGAGACCTTTGGCAAGATTCCGCCTCAAGCCCGTGCAGTGGCTGGGGGCGGGAAGCCTCCTGCTCCTGGGCTTTTATTTCCTCTCGGGCCAGGCTCCGACGGAGAACTTTTTCCTCAACTACGCCCAATGGGCCCTGGCGCTGCACCTGTTGGCCGCCTTCAGTCCCTTCCTGGGGGCGGGAGAGGCCAGGGGGTTCTGGCAGTTCAACCGCTATCTCTTCCTGCGGTTCCTGCTTTCCGCCCTCTACGCGGGGGTCTTCTTCATCGGCATGGTCATCGCGCTGGGGGCGGTGGATCACCTGTTGGGCATCAAGATCCACGACAAGCTTTATCCGGACCTCTGGGTCTTTTCCGTCTCCTTCCTGATGACCTGGCACTTCCTGGCCGGAGTGCCGAAAGGCCTGGATAAACTGGACCGGGACGATAGTTATCCAGGCGGCCTGAAGGTCTTCACCCAATATCTGCTGGTCCCCCTGGTCACCCTTTATCTGGTCATCCTCTACCTCTACCTGGGCAAGATCCTCCTGAAGGCCGACTGGCCCAAGGGCACCGTCACCTGGTTGGTGTCGGTGGTATCGGTCGCCGGGGTCTTCAACCTGCTGCTGCTCCAACCGGTTCAGGAGAAGAAAGAAAACGGCTGGATCCGGGTCTATGCCCGTGGCTTCTACTGGGCGCTCCTGCCCCTGTTGGGGATGCTCTTCACCGCCGTGGGAAAGCGCATCGGCCAATATGGGGTGACCGAACAACGCTATTTCGTGACGATATTGGGCCTGTGGATCCTGGGCATCGCCCTTTATTTCCTCTTCCACAATAGGCCGACGATCAAGACCGTGCCCCTGACCCTTTTCCTCGTGACCCTCCTGACCTCGATGGGCCCTTGGGGCGCCTATTCGGTCTCCCGGATGAGCCAGATGGCCCGCTTGAAGGCCTTCTTCGTGAAGGACGGCCTCTGGAACGGGACCAAGGCTGTCAAGACCGCCCAAGAGGTGCCTTGGGAGGACCGCCAGGAGATCAGTTCCATCCTGGACTATCTCGTGGAGAACCACGGAGTGGCCCTGCTCCAGCCCTGGTTCGACCTGGACCTTTCCAAATGGAAGGATGAGCGGGAGCGCCACCGTTACGGCTACAGCAGCGTTTCCAACGAGATCTGCAAGTCCCTGGGCTTCGATCACGTGGACCGATGGCAGGCCAAATCCCAGGGATCCAATTTTTATTTCTATTCGGAAGCGGGCAACGAGGCTCTTTCGGTGAAGGATTACGACTATTGGGTCCAGATCTCGGGTGCGCGGAACTTCAAGATCGGCGGCCAAGCCGTGACCGTGACCGTGACGGGCCCCTTCCTCACGGTCAAACCGGCGGGCGGAGCGGAGCTGGTCTTCGATCTGGCGGACATGGTGGCGTCCCTGGAAAAGGACCATCCGAACAAGAACGGCAATCAGCTCCCGGCGGAGGAACTTTCCATGGAATCTTCGAACGGGGAATGGAAGGGCAAGTTGTACCTTTCCAACCTCCAGGGAAGCCACAAGGACAAGGGCATCCAGGTCTCCTATCCCCAAGGGTTCCTTTTGTTGAGGCGGTTGCGCTGACCGTCCGACCTTCGGTCCCATCCCCGCGGATCCTCGCCTTCCACAAGCCCGTCGGGGTCGAGGTCACCCGCCCCAAGTCCCTCACCGTGTCCCGCGAGCACGGTCCCACCGTTTATGACTTGCTTCCCCCTGAATTCCATTCCGCCGGCTGGATGCCTGTCGGGCGCCTGGACAAGGATTCGAGTGGTTTGCTGCTCTTTGTGAGGGAGGGGCCCCTGGTGGCGCGCCTCCAGAAGCCGGGAACCCTGGAAAAGGTCTATGAGACGACGGTGCGGGGGCCGGTGGAAGACCACCATTTGGTGGCCCTCCACAAAGGCGTGGGAACGGACCTGGGGGTCCTAAGGGCGGATCAGGCGCGGATCCTGGGGACCGAAGGAAAGTTGTCCCGGGTCCGCCTCATCTTGCGGGAAGGACGGAACCGGCAGATCCGCCGGCTCTTCAACGCGTTGCGGGATGACCGGCTCGGGAAGCCCCTCAAAGTGATGGCATTGAGACGGGTGAGGTTCGGTCCCCAGGCCTTGGATCTCGGCGAGGGGGACTGGCGTTTTTTATCGGAGTCCGAAGAAGGGGAACTGCTCGCCGCCGCGAATATTATCCCCGAAGGGAACGGGTCCTCATGGATAATGGCGATCCATAAAAGGTTTTAACGACCGGGACCCGACCGTGAAGAAAAGCGAGATACAAAAAATCCTCCGCCGCCAGAAGATGCTTTCCCAGGAGATCCTCGTGTACCAGAGGATCATGGAGGGAATGCGCAAGGGACTTAAGTTCGACAGTCTGTTGAAACTCTTCGTTAAGGGTGCCCAAAAGGGACTTGGCTTCAAGCGGTCGGGGATATTCCTGGTGGAACCGGATGGAAAGCACGCCACCCTGGCCATGGGGGTCTCGGCCCGGGGCACCTTCGAACGCAACAAGGACCGGATCCGGATCACGCCTGAGCGCCATAAAGTCCCCATCTCGGATATCGTCAACGGTTACCAGGGCTATTTCCTCTCCAACAACATCCCGGGGCGCATCCCGAAGACCACCAGCTACCGTGTCCAGGTCCTGAATAACGCGGTGGTGCCGATCCAAGTGGGAAAGGGCCGGATCATCGGGGTGCTGGCCGTCGATAACCTGTTCCAGAACAAACCCATCACCCTGGGCGATGTCCACGGCCTGATGAACTATGCCACCCAGGTGGGACTGGCCATCGAGTCCTTCCGGGCCCATCAGAAGGCCGTGGGTCTTTCCATGACGGACCCCATGACCGGTCTCTATAACCGTCGCTATTTCGATCAGGCCCTGGATCAGGAGATCAAACGCTGCCGCCGTTATGGCCGGGCGTTCAGCCTTCTTCTGCTGGACATCGACCATTTCAAGCGCATCAACGATACCTATGGTCACGGGGCGGGGGACGAGGTCATCCGGCAGGTGGCGGGGCTTATCCGGCGTAATTTACGGGGCTTGGACGTGGTGGCCCGGGTGGGGGGAGAGGAATTCGCCGTCATCCTTCCCGAGACCCCTCCCCAGAACCTGAACACGGTGGTCCAGCGCCTCTTGCGGGAGATGCGCGCGGCGAAACCCGTTCCGGCCGCCATGGCCCAAAAGAGGGGAAGGGTCACCTTCAGTATCGGGGTGGGCATCTACAAGGGTGGGGAAGCGGGACCGGCGAAGCTGATGAAAGCCGCCGACAAGAGCCTTTACCAGGCCAAAGGCCAGGGACGGGACCGCTGCGGGGCCCCCGTGATCGTTCAGTAAGCGGCTATTCGAGGATGGCGTCGATCTTCTTGAAGAGGGCGTTCATCTTGGCCGAATCGGGGAGGAATCCATCGGCCTTGGGGGCTTGGCGGGCCTTCTCCAGATCGCCCTTGAGTCGGTTCAGGTCGGAGGTGGCCTGATCCAAACGGGTCCGCAGGTCCTTCACCTGGCCCTGGACCTGTTCGTTCGCGCCCTGGTGGTCCTTGGTCTTCCTGAGTTCGGCCTCGGTGGCTTCCAATTTTTCCTTCAGCTCCGCGCCGCCGGCCTGGCCCTCCTCTTTGGCCTTCTTGAGCTCGGCCTCGGCCTTTTCCAACTTGAGCTTGAGGTCCTTGATCTCGGCCTGGGCTTCATCGTTCAGGCCCTCGGCGGTATCCAGGTCGTCCTTCATCCTCCGAAGCTGCTCTTCGACGCCGTGTTCCTTGGCCTTGACCCCTTCCAATTCCTTGGAAAGTTCTTCGGCCTTCATGCGGGTGGCGGCCAGTTCCTGCTTCAGGTTCCCGATATCGGAAAGTTTCTTGCCCTGTTCCTCGGCTTCGGAGGTTTTTTGGTCGAGTTCCTTCTTCAAACGGAGCAGTTCGGAAGTGGCTTCTTCCAGTTTCTTGCGGTTCTCCGCTGCGTCAGTCTTGAGCTTGTCGGTCTGTTCCTTCTGTTCCAGGCTGTGCCTGAGGGAACCGTCGGCGGACTTCTTCATTTCCAGGAGGTTGCGTTCCAGGGTCTCGATGAGCTTGAGGTTCTCGGCCTTGGCCTTCTCCAGGCGGTGGAACTCGTCGGCGATGTTCATGGAGGCCAGGATGGCCACCTTGGCCGCCGGCGCGGAGGACTTCTTGCCGATGTCGTTCATCTTGGCGTCGACGAATTTGGCCAGGTCGGCGATATAAGCGGGGTCGGCTTCCCCCTTGAGGGTGTACTCGTTGCCGTAGATGGTGACGGTAACAGCTTTTTTGTCTGACATTTTTTCCCTTATAAGATCCGTCGATTCCCGGTTTTCGATCCTTGGCCTTTGATCAAGGCCCAAGGACTTAAAATCAAACGCCTCTTAGCCTTCCAACTTCAATTCCGAAGCCAAACCCTCGATGCGTTGGAGGTTCTCCTTGACCTGCTTCAGGTCTCCCAAGGCGGTCTCGTATTGTTTGCGGAGCTTCTGGTTCTCTTCGGCTAGGGCGGGGTCGGGAACGGGTCCGGTCCTTGGGGAGGCCTCTGGAGGCGCCACCAGGTCCTTCATCTGGTTCTTCAGGGCCAGGTTCTCCTTCATGATGGATGCGTTGGCGTTGCGGAGCTGGACGACGGTTTCGAGAAGGCGGTTGATGCGTTTTTCGAGGCCTTCCCATTGGGCCTTGGGGTCGGCCGGGGCGGCCGTGGAATGGCCGAAAAGGTCATCGGATTGCAATGGAGTACCTCTCTTTGAGGTGGGAGGTGATGGAAGAGACCTTCTGGACGATCTCGGCGTCGGTCAAGGTGCGATCCTCGTTCAAGAATTGCATCCGGTAGGCGAGGCTCCGGAACCCCTGGGCGACGTGGGGCCCGCGGTAGAGGTCAAAGAGGTGAACGGCCTTCAGTTCGGGGCCGCCCGCCTGGCGGATGGCGTCCTGAACTTGCCCCGATGTTACACCATCGGGAACGACCAGGGCAATGTCCCGCCAGGCGGCGGGGAACTTGGGAAGGGCCTGGTAGCTGGCTTTGCTCCGGGGAGCCTGGGCCAGGGCCTTGGGCTCGACCTCAAGGGCGAAGCAGGGCGCGGAAATGTCGTAGTCCTTCAGGACCTTGGCATGCAGGGCCCCTCCCCGAAGAAGGCTGTTCCCTTTAGCGTCCCGGACCTCGAAATTCAGGCCTGGTTCAAAGGGCGCGGGAAGTTCACCGTAGATCCATTGGACCCCGCCCAGACCGCAGGCCGTGACCAGGTCCTGGGCCAGGCCTTTCAGGTCGAAGAAGTCGGAAGGGCGTTCGGGAGAGGTCCATTGGACTTCCCCGGAAAGCCCCGCCAGGATGGCGGCGACCTGGGGCCTTTCGGTCAACTGGGCCCCCGGCGTGAAGACCTTGTTCATCTCGTAGAGCCGCAAGCTTTCCTGCTGGTGGGAGAGGTTCAGGCGGACATTGGCCAGCAGGGAGGGAAGAAGGGAAGGCCGCAGGACCTTCTGGTCTTCGGCGATCGGGTTGGCGACCTCTTGGGCTTGGGCGGAGGGGGCATCGGCCGGCAAACGCAGTTTCTTGGCGAAATCGGGGGGGAGGAAGCTGGAGTTCACGGCTTCCCAGAAGCCCGCTTGGTGCAGGGTTCCCCGCAATTCGGCCTCCAAGGGGACCATGGGTTGGAAGGGGAAGAGATCGGAGGGGACGGGCGGTGGAGTGACCGGGATCTTGTCATACCCGGTCAAGCGGGCCATTTCCTCGATGAGGTCGATCTCCTTGCGCAGGTCCGAGCGGTGGCTGGGGCATTTCACGGTGAGGCTTTGGGAGGAGGCGTCGCCTTGGACCTCGCAACCCAGGTTCTTAAGAATGTCGATCTGGGCCTGGTTGGAAAGGGTGAGGCCCAGCACCTGGTTGGAACGGGAAGGACGGTAGGAGACGGGGGGATTCTGGGGGACCTGTGTCTCGACGGAGCCTATGCCGGGGGCCGCCTGGCCGCCCGCGACCTGTTGGATGAGGTCCGCCGCCCTTTCCAGGGCCACGCGCACTCCCTGCGGGTCCACGCCGCGTTCAAAGCGGTAGGAGGAATCGGTGGAGATGGAAAGGGCCCGGGCGGTCTTGCGGACGCTGCCGGGTAGGAAGAGGGCCGACTCCAAGAGAATGGAAGTGGTGCCGTCGGTGACCTGGGAATTGGAACCGCCCATGACCCCGGCCAGGGCGACGGGGCGTTCGGCGTCGGCGATGACCATCATGGTCTCGGTCAGTTCACGCTCGGTGTTGTCCAGCAGGGGGATCTTCTCGCCCTTCTTGGCTTTGCGCACGATGACCTGTTGGCCCTTGAGTTGGGACAGGTCGAAGGCATGGAGGGGTTGACCGGTCTCCATGAGCACATAATTGGTGACGTCCACGATGTTGTTGATGGAACGCTGGCCGATACGGGCCAGGGCCTGGACCAGCCAAAGAGGGGAAGGGCCGACCTTCACGCCTTCCATGACCAGGCAGGTGTAAAGGAAGCAGGTGTCCCTGGATTCGATGGAAAGCTTCACCCGTTGGGCGACGGGGGCTCCACCTTCTGGAATGACGGATGTCTTGGGATATTGGACCTTTTGGCCCAAAAGGGCGCCCAATTCCTTTGCCACGCCCCAGTGGCTCAGCAGGTCGGCCCGGTTGGGAGTGATCTCCAGTTCAAAGAGGGTGTCGGGGAGCCCCATATAGGGAAGGAACTCGGTGCCCACGGGCGCGTCGGGGGAAAGGATGAGGATGCCTTCGGCATCCTCGGCCAAGCCCAGTTCCTTGGAGGAACAGAGCATCCCGAAGGATTCCACGTCGCGGATCTTGGCTTCCTTGATCTTGAAGTTACCGGGCAGGACCGCTCCGACCCGGGCAAGGGGGATCTTTTGGCCGGGCGCGATGTTCTTCGCCCCGCAGACGACTTGATAGGTCTTTTGGCCGTCGGTCACCTGGGTGAGGGAAAGACGGTCCGCTTTCGGGTGTTTGTCGACGGTCAGGAGTTCGGCGACCACCACGTTGGTGATGTCCTTGCCAAGGTGACGCACGTTCTCGACCGCCACACCGGCGTGCACCATTTTAGGGATGATGGTTTCGGCGGGCGGAAGGGAAGGGAGGTAGTTCTTGAGCCAGTTATAGGAGATGAGCATTTGGGTCCCGGTCGTTCGGTTGACGGCTAAAAATGCGTAAAACTTGTAAAATTTGAAGAAGTTTAGGGTAGGGGTGGGGGGCTGTCAACGACCGGCGGACCGTGTTTTCTCGATGAATTCCCCGAGGGCGCCCGTATAATTCCCGCTCCTATCTCTGGCCCGAGCTTTAAGCCCGGGGCGATTCCTTTAGACCGAAAGGGCGGTGGTGAAATTGGCGTTGTTCGAATTGGATGTGAGGGAATTGGAACGCAAGTTCACCGAAGTGAGGGATCATCTTTGACCCCGCTCAAGTCAAGCGGGACATCGAACGTTTAGAGGCACAGACCACCGAGCCCAATTTCTGGAACGACCCCAAGGCCGCGCAGGGGGTCACTTCCCAATTGTCGCGCCTGAAGGACACCCAGGCCCTGGTGCAGGATTTCGAGAAGCAATACCACGACCTGCTCACCTACCACGAGCTCCTCAAGGAACAGCACGACCCAGCGTTGATCGCCGAGATGGAGCAGGGCTACAAGCGGTTCGAGGCGGATTTCCGCAATTTCGAACTCAAGCGCAACTTCACGGGAAAATACGACTTCAACAACGCCTACCTGTCCATCCACCCGGGCGCCGGGGGGACGGAAAGCCAGGATTGGGCCTCCATGCTGCTGCGCATGTACCTGCGGTGGATGGAAGCCAAGGGTTACGAGGTGGAGACCCTGGACTACCAGGTGGCCGACGAGGCGGGCATCAAGTCCGCGTCCCTCCATGTGAAGGGGCCCTGGGCTTTCGGATTCCTGAAGGTCGAGCGCGGCGTGCACCGGTTGGTGCGCATCTCGCCTTTCGACGCCAATAAGCGCCGCCACACCTCCTTCGCCTCGGTGGACGTCATGCCCGAGGTGGACGACGTGGAATTCGAAATGCGTTGGGACGATATCCAGTTCGACACTTTTCGATCCGGCGGAAAGGGCGGCCAGAACGTCAACAAAGTGGAGACGGCGGTCCGCTTGACCCACATCCCCACGGGCATCATCGTTTCCTGTCAGACCCAACGGTCCCAGTTGCAGAACAAGGAACAGGCCTTGAAAATGCTGAAGGCCAAGCTTTTCCAACATCATCAGGACCTTCACGATGAGGAAATGTCCCGTGTGGCCGGGGCCAAGAAGAAGATCGAATGGGGCAGCCAGATCCGCTCTTACGTCTTCCAACCTTACCAGATGGTCAAGGACCACCGCACGGAGGTGGAAACGGCCATGATCAACGACGTCATGGACGGGGACCTGGATATGTTCATCGAGGCGGCCTTGAAAGCCAAATTGGTGGATTAAGACCCGGAAACAAAGCCGATCAACCACCGATGAACACAGATGAACTCCGCTTGGGAAAGTCTTAGAATCTAACCGTTTTTCTTTTCGGCCGTTATCGGCGTCCATCCCCTTCGTCGGTGGCTCAGAAAGGTCGTGCCGTGCCTGAAATGAACGAGTTCCTCAAGATACGCCTCGAGAAGCTCAAGGCCCTCAAGGAGAAGGGGATCAACCCCTATCCTTCCGCGGCCTTCGAGGTCACCGCCCATTCCAAGGACGTCCTGGAGAAGTACGCCGGCCTGGAGGCCGGCCAGCACCGGGAGGAGGACAAGCTCTCCATCGCCGGACGTTTGATGACCATCCGTGACATGGGGAAGAGCTGTTTCGCCCACGTGCAGGACGCCCAGGGCCGCATCCAGATCTACGTGCGCAAGGACGGGGTGGGGGAGCAGGCCTACGAGGTCTTCAAGCTCATGGACCTGGGCGACATCATCGGGGTGAAGGGTTTTCCCTTCAAGACCAAGACCGGAGAAGTGAGCGTGCATGCGGTCTCCTTCGAGGTCCTGAGCAAGTCCTTGCATCCGCTCCCGGAGAAGTGGCACGGCCTCACCGACGTGGAGGCCCGCTACCGCAACCGTTATGTGGACCTCATCGTGAACGAGGACGTCCGCAAGACCTTTGAAACGCGTTCCAAGGTGGTGGCGGCCATCCGCCAATACCTGGACCAAAGCGGATTCCTCGAGGTCGAGACCCCCATGATGCATCCCATCCCGGGAGGGGCGGCGGCCCGTCCTTTCATCACCCACCACAACACCCTGGACATGGACCTTTTCCTTCGCGTCGCCCCGGAGCTTTACCTGAAACGGCTCCTGGTGGGCGGTTTCGAGAAGGTCTATGAGATCAACCGCAACTTCCGCAATGAGGGCATCAGCATCAAGCACAATCCCGAGTTCACCATGTTGGAGGCCTACCAGGCCTACGGTAACAACGACAGCGTCATGACCCTGACCGAGAACATCCTGTCCGCCGCCGCCAAGGCCGCAGGCCAAGGCAACAAGATCACGGTGGGAGAGACGGAACTGGATTTCACGCCACCCTTCAAGCGCCTGCCGCTCTTGAGGGCCTTGGAGGAGATCGGGGGCATCGTTTACGACGAAGTGAGCGTGGAGGACCTGAAGAAACGCCTCCGGACGACCGAGGCCCACGTGAAGCACATGGATTCGCTCTCCAAGGCCGAATTGGCCTATCTGCTCTTCGGAGAACTGGTCGAAGGCAAGCTGGTCCAGCCGACCTTCATCACGGATTTCCCGGTCGAGGTCTCGCCGCTGGCCAAGGCCCGGACCGATGATCCGGCCCTCACCGAGCGTTTCGAGCTCTTCTGCCTGGGCCGCGAGATCGCCAATGGGTTCTCCGAACTCAATGATCCAGTGGACCAGCGCCGCCGTTTCGAGAAACAGGTCGAACTGCGCAAGGCGGGGGACGAGGAAGGGATGTTCCTGGACGAGGACTTCATCCTGGCCCTTTCCTACGGTATGCCTCCCGCCGGCGGGGTGGGCATCGGCATCGACCGCCTGCTCATGCTCCTCACCAACAGCCCCTCCATCCGGGACGTCATCCTGTTCCCCCTTATGCGGCCCCGGGGGGACGAGGAAAAGATGGTGTTCGAATAAGGCATTTATCACGGAGGCGCGGAGGACGCGGAGAAAGTCCTGGGGAGAGGGGGTCTGACCGCCTTCCTCCGAGTTCTCCGTATCTCCGCGGTGAAAAGGTTCGATGAAATACCCATTCGAGATATTCCTCGGCCTGCGCTACCTGCGCTCCAAGCGAAAGCGCTCGGCCATTTCCATCCTGACCTGGCTCTCGGTGGCGGGCGTGGCCATCGGGGTCATGGCCCTGAACGTGGTGCTTTCTGTCATGAACGGCTTCGACGACGACCTCAAGTCGAAGATCGTGGGGTTGAACGCCCATATCATCCTCACGGGTTTCCAGAACGAACCGATCTCGGATTTTGATCACATCTCCGATGTCATCAAGACCCTGCCTCATGTCACTTCGGTCGGGCCCTATATGGAAGGGCAAGCCCTGGCCCGGTCCCACGACCGGTCCTTGGGGGTCATGGTCTGGGGCGTGGACCCGGAGAACCCCAAGGCGGTGGCGGACCTGAACCGTTATCTTTGGGACGCCAAGGCCACCATCCTGAACCCGCCTGCCACCGACGGATCCGGACGCAGTGAACGCATCCTCCTGGGCGCCCAATTGGCACGCCGCCTGCGGGTAGGCATCGGTGACGACATCATCCTCTTCCTGCCCATCCTCCAGCAGACACCCCTGGGTATGACCCCCAGGAGCGCCCGGTTCCAGGTGGTGGGGCTTTTCTCGACCGGCATGTACGATTACGACGAGGCCTATACCTATATCTCCCTGGATATGGGCCGGAAGCTGTACCAGTTCAACGACAAGGTGACCGGAGTGGCGGTGAAGGTGGACGACGTGGACCGGGCCCCGGAAGTGGCCAAAGCCATCCGGGAGAAGTTCTCGGGACGTTATTTCGTACAGGATTGGCTCCAGCAGAACCACAACCTCTTCGTGGCCTTGCAGACCGAGAAACTGGTCATGGGGATCATCCTGTCCCTCATCGTGCTGGTGGCGGCCCTGAACATCATCAATCCCCTGACCATGATGGTCATCGAGAAGACCCGGGAGATCGGCATCCTCAAGGCCATGGGCGCCTCCGACAAGAGCATCAAGACCATTTTCATCTTCGAGGGTATGTTCATCGGGCTGCTGGGCCTGGTGGTGGGGCTCGTCGGCGGCTTCATTCTCTGCACCCTCATCGCCAAGATCCCCATTCCCATGCCGGGAGGCGGGATGGTCTATTACATCGACCGGCTCCCGGTGAAGGTGGAGCCCTGGGTCTGCTACGTGATCATCCCGTTGATGTCGGTGGTGCTCTGCTTCCTTTCCACCCTTTACCCCGCCCGTCAGGCCGCCAAGTTGGAGCCTGTCGAGGCCATCCGCTACAGCTAACCACGGCTTTTCACCACGGAGAGCACGGAGAAGGATTAAAAAAATTCGGGTATTGTCGAAAGAAACGACCGAGAATTCGCAAAGACTGCGAGTTGTTTTCTAAAAAATCAGTCTCTGTGTTCTCTGTGGTTCAAATTTCTTTGAGGTTCGAATGGAAATATTAAGGGTCGAGAACGCCAACAAAACCTTCCACATGGACGGCGAGGACGTGCGCGCCTTGAAGGACGTTTCCTTCGGCTTGGACGCTGGCGACATCACGGTCATCCTGGGCCCTTCGGGTTCGGGAAAGAGCACCCTTTTGACCCTTTTGGGCGGTCTGAGCCGTCCTTCGGAGGGGAAGGTCTATTGCAAACGGAAGTCCCTTTACGACATGACCGATTTGGAATTGGCCCTATGGCGCAATTCGGTCTTCGGTTTTGTTTTTCAGTTCCACCTCTTGATGCCCGAACTGACCGCCTTGGAGAATGTGATCCTGCCCGGGCAGATCGCCCGCCGGGATTTTGAGTCCTGCCGGGCCCGGGCCGAGAGGCTCCTGGCCCATGTGGGTCTCTCCGGGCGTCTGAACCACAAGCCGGGGGAATTGTCGGGCGGGGAACAGCAGCGGGTGGCCGTCTGCCGGGCCCTGATGAACGAACCCGAGATCATCCTGGCCGACGAGCCCACCGGGAACCTGGACCTGAAGACCGCCGAGGGCATCCACGACGTTTTGTGGGACCTTTGCCAGAAAGAGGGCAGGACCCTCATCGTGGTGACCCATTACGAGCCGCTGGCCAAGCGGGCGGACCAGATCCTCACCCTGGATTCGGGGCGCGTCATCAAAAAACGGAGTTGACGAGATGCTTTGCCAACGATGCAACCAACGACCCGCCACGGTCTTCTTTTCCCAGACCATCGGGAACCAGACCACCCAGGCCCACTTGTGCGAACCCTGCGCCCAGGAACAGACCCAGGCCTATGGGGGCATGAACCCGATCGCCTTCAATCCCTTTACGGCCCTTTCCGACCTGCTCCATAATTTCATGGATTGGGGGAACGGCGGGATCGAAGAAGTGCAGTCGGGGCGGGTCGGATCGGTGGCGGTCGATCCCCAGGTCCAATGCCCTTATTGTGGCTACCAGCTTTCCACCTTCCGCACCAATGGACGCCTGGGTTGCACCAAATGCTATGAATCCTTCAAGTCCGCGCTTCAGCCCTTGATCTCGGGGATCCACGGCAACGTCCAGCACGTGGAGGAGGGCCCGCGAGCGGAGGCCGTTCCGCCGGATCCAAAGGCCGACCCCGATATCCAGGGAATGAGGGAGAGGATGAAAGCTTTGATCGAGGCCGAGAAGTTCGAGGACGCCGCCCGCCTGCGGGACGAGATCCACTATTACGAGAACAGACGGAAACAGGGATAACCTTGTTCGAAGAACTCCTGACGACGACCGACGATTGGTTCTTGAAACCCGGCCCGGCCAATGAGGTCGTGGTCTCCAGCCGCGTGCGGTTCGCCCGCAACCTGGAAGGCCGCAAGTTCCCCCATCACGCCAGCGCCGTTGAACAAAAGGTGGTGGTGGATGAGGTCCGGAACGCCCTATCGGTCCTGCCTCAGGCTCCCTTGCTCAAGTTCATCCGGCTCAACGAGATATCCTCCCTGGACCGCCAATTCCTGACCGAACACCAGCTCATCTCCCTGGAACACGCCGCCAGCGTGGGGGAAAGGGCGGTGGCCTTCGACGCCCAGGACGGCCTCAGCTTCCTGGTGAACGAGGAGGATCACCTGAGGCTCCAGGTCTTCCGTTCGGGGCTCAACTTGAAAGAGGGCTTCCAATACCTTTCCCAGGTGGACCAAGCCCTTTGCGGGAAGCTCCACTTCGCCAAGGACCATCAATTGGGTTATCTCACCGCTTGCCCCACGAACCTGGGCATGGCCCTGCGGTCCAGCGTGCTTCTGCACTTGCCGGCCCTGGTCTACACCAATCGGGTGGCTCAAGTCCTCCAGGGAGTGACCCAGGTGGGGTTGACGGTCAGGGGGCTTCAGGGCGAGACCACCCAGGTCGCCAGCGCCTTCTTCCAGATCTCCAACCAATCCTCGCTCGGCAAGCGTGGATCCGAGATCGTGGACCATGTGGAACGGGTGGCCCACCAGTTGGTCGAGGTGGAAAGCCAGGCCCAGAAAGCCGTGTTCCAGCAAGAGGGCGTCAAGGTCCAGGACCGCATCTGCCGGGCCTTGGGCACCTTGAAGTCCGCCAAGGTCATGAGCCTCCAGGAGGCCTTGGACGGCCTGTCGGCCATCCGGGTGGGCCTTTCCCAAAAAATACTTGCCGGCATCGAACTGCCCCTGCTGAATCAGTTATTGATCCTGACCCAACCCGCGCACCTGGCCAAGATCGCGACCCGCGAATTGGGGCCCGAGCAGGAGGCCATGGAGCGTGCCCGCATCTTGGGGATGACCTTGAAAAAGGTCGAAGCGCTCTGACCCGACGCATTATCTTGGCCCACCCCTTGTTAACACCCTAAAACCGCCCTAAATCATTGATTTATCGAGGCCATTAAGCTCAAATAAGCCCCGGGCATCAGCCTTTTTAAGGAGATTTCCATGTTCGAACGATTCACTGAAAGAGCCAAAAAGGTCATTAATCCGTTGGCCAAGGAAGAGGCCCGACGGCTGAACCACAACTTCATTGGAACCGAACACCTTTTGCTGGGTCTCATCCGCGAGGGCGGCGGAGTGGCCGTGGCTGTCCTGGAATCCCTGGGGGTGGACTTGGAATCCGTTCGTATCGAAGTGGAGAACCTGACGACCCCGTCCTCGGATACCTTGACCATCGGGGACCCGCAGTTCACGCCTTCGGCCAAGAAGGTGCTGGAACTGGCCGCCGAGGAGTCGCAAAAGCTGGGGCACAACTACATCGGGACCGAGCATCTGCTGCTGGGCATCATCCAGGAAGGGGAGGGCGTCGCCGCCCGGGCCCTGGAGAACCTGGGCGTCACCTATGAGAAGTCGCGGGACATGGTCATCAACCTCCTGGGCGGGACCTTCCCGAAGTTCTCCAAGCAGGTCAAGAAATCCAAGACCCCGGCCCTGGACACTTTCGGCCGCGACCTGACCCAGATGGCCAAGGACGGCAAGCTGGACCCGGTCATCGGCCGGGAGGACGAGATCGAACGCGTCATCCAGATCCTTTCCCGCCGCACGAAGAACAACCCGGTGCTCATCGGGGAGCCGGGTGTGGGAAAGACGGCCATTGCCGAAGGGCTCGCCCAGCGCATCAAGGAAGGCAATGTGCCCGAATTGTTGCTCGATAAGCGCATCGTGACCCTGGACCTGGCCGCCCTAGTGGCGGGGACCAAGTACCGCGGTGAATTCGAGGAGCGCCTCAAGGCCGTGATCAACGAGATCCGCCAGTCCGGGAAGATCGTCCTTTTCGTGGATGAGCTCCACACGCTGGTCGGGGCCGGGGCCGCCGAAGGGGCCATCGACGCCTCCAACATGCTCAAGCCCGCGCTGGCCCGCGGGGAACTGCAGTGCATCGGGGCCACGACCTTGAATGAATACCGCAAGTACATCGAGAAGGACGGCGCCCTGGAGCGCCGGTTCCAGATGATCACGGTGGACGAACCCTCCGTGGACGAGACCGTCCAGATCATCAAGGGGCTCCGGGACCGCTATGAGGCCCACCATCGGGTGCGCATCACGGACGACGCCATCCAGGCCGCCGCCACCCTGTCCCACCGCTACATCTCGGGCCGTTTCCTGCCGGACAAGGCGATCGACCTCATTGATGAAGCGGGAAGCCGCACCCGCCTTCGCATCACCACCATTCCGCCCGAGATCCGGGCCCTGGAAAAGGAAGTGGAGAAGGTCAAGCAGGAGAAGGAAGAGGCCATCAAGACCCAGGAGTTCGAGCGCGCCGCCGACCTGCGCGACAAGATGAAGAAGATGCGCGCCAAGCTGGGGGATGAGAAGGAGAAGTGGGAAGCCCAGAAGACCAAGGAAGAAGCGGTCGTGACCTGGGAGGACATCGCCTATGTGGCCTCCAAGTGGACCGGCATCCCCATGATCAAGCTGGGCGAGAAGGAATCGGAAAAGCTCCTGCGCATGGAAGAGGAGCTCCACAAGCGCGTGGTGGGCCAGGAAGAGGCCATCACGGCCATCTCCAAAGCCATCCGCCGCAGCCGGGCGGGTATCGGAAACCCGAAGAAGCCCATCGGTAGTTTCATGTTCATGGGACCCACAGGTGTTGGGAAGACCGAATTGGCGCGGGCGCTGGCCCAGTTCCTCTTCGACGATGAGGATGCGCTCATTCGGTTCGATATGAGCGAATACATGGAGAAATTCAACGTTTCGCGGCTCGCCGGGGCCCCTCCGGGCTATGTGGGCCACGACGAGGGCGGCCAGCTGACCGAAAAAGTGCGCCGCAAGCCCTATAGCGTGGTCCTTTTCGACGAGATCGAGAAGGCCCACCCGGAGATCTTCAACGTAATGCTGCAGATCCTGGAGGATGGACGTCTGACCGATTCGCTGGGCCGGGTCGTGGACTTCCGCAATACGGTGGTCATCATGACGAGCAACCTGGGTGCCCGGGAGATCGGGGTCGAGAAGAACCTGGGCTTCACCCCCGAGGGGTCCGATGTGCCCCTGGGCAGCATGAAGAACAAGATCCAGTCCGAACTCAAGAAGGCCTTCAATCCGGAGTTCCTGAACCGGGTGGATGACATCATCATCTTCCACCCCCTGGAAAAGACGCATATCGAAAAGATCGTGGACATCCAACTGGCGGACGTTCAGAAACGTCTCAAGGACAAGGCCATCACCTTGATCCTGGACCCGTCGGCGCGCGAGTTCCTCATCGAGAAGGGCTACGACAAGGTCTACGGGGCCCGCCAGATGAAGCGTTCCATCCAGAAATACGTGGAGGACGCCCTGGCCGAGGAGCTCCTGCGGGGCAACGTGAAGGAAGGGTCGAACCTGACCCTTCGTTCGGCGGGCGAGAAGCTGGATTTCATCTCGGAAACCGCCGCGTCCCCAGCGACCGTTTAAAAGGGGTACTTCATGGGAGCGAAGCCGGGAAGCCGCAAGGGCTTCGCTTTCAGGGGGGCCTTGGGGCGGCGGGAAGACCCGGTTTCGCCGCCATCGTCCGGCCGCAAGCCCCGTTGGCCCTGGGCCCTGGCTTCCCTCGCCGTCCTGACGGGCGCCTACCTTTATTTCCAGGACCGCATCGTGGACGCGAACCTGCGTCCATTGATCCAACAGAAGCTATCCGAGGTCATCCAGTCCCCGGTCACCCTGGGTTCGGTCCGGGCCGGATGGACGGGCCACGTCCTTTTGAACGACCTTTCCATGACCGTCCCAGGCTACCCCTGGGAGAGCAAGGTCCGGGTCCAACAGGTCTCCCTGGACCTGGCCCTTTGGGACCTGGCGGTCCGGCATCGTCCGATCGAAGAGTGCCTGCAAAGCCTCACCCTTCTTCGCCCTGAGATCACCCTGACACGGTCCAGTCACTCCCAAGCCCCCGTTACGGCCCTTTCCGGTTCGTCCCCGGCCTTGGCCGCACCGATCCCTGTTATCCCGGCGGGCCAGGTAGCGATCAAGTCGGGGTCTTTCTCGATCCAGAACGGAAAGGAGCCCCGACTGGTCTTCCGCGACCTGGATTTTCGGGCCCGATCGGTGGGGCATGGGACCTGGGGCCTCTCGCTCCAAGCCTTCTCCCCGGAGAAACAAGATCCTGGGTCCCTGCGTTTCAACGGCAGTTTCCACTTGGATCCCCAGGCCCCAGGTACCAAAGGGATGCTGAAACTCGATCACTGGCCCTTGGCCACCTTGGGTCCCGCTTTGAAGGGGACGACCGGCTGGGATGTGACCCAAGGTTTCGTGTCCATCCAGACCCCCTTGGTCTTTCAGGCGGGCAAACCCCTTTGGTTCGATGGGCACGCGGATCTGGCGGACGCGGACCTCAAGACGCCTGGTCCCTTGGTCTTGACCTTCAATGGGATCACGGGCCGGGCCAACCTGCGTCCCACGGAGGTCAAGATCCTGGATGAATTGAGCTTCAACCTCGGGGCCACGCCCTGGAAGGCCACCGGACTTATCCCCATGGACGGACGTCCACTGGCAGCCCGGGCGGTCAGCGATCATTTGGCCGCTTCGACCATCCTGGAGGACCTGCTCAAGGTGAAGGCAGGGAAGGTGGAGGGGTCCACCGGGAGCGCGAACCTCCTCGTTTCCGGGGCTCTGGCGGATCCTTCCGTATCGGGAAGCGCGAGATTGGGGCCCACGACGGTGGCCGGATGGCCCCTGGAAAGCCTGTCGGTCCACGGGAAGTTCGAGCAACAGACCCTGAAGTTCGATTCCATCTCCGGGAAATTGATGGGCGGATCCTTGTCGGGAAATGGGTTCATTTCCTTGGCGGACCAGCCGGATGCCCCTGTTTCACTGTCCGGGCGCCTCGTGGACCTGGATGCGGGCCAGGCTGCGGGGATCCTGGGGATCTCCCAAACCCAGGGCCGGATCAATGCGGATATCCGCTATTACGGTCCACGGGACCGGACGACCCTTTCCTCGACCAGTCAACTGGAGATCTTCCGGACACTCCGCAATACGCCCTTTCATTACTCCATTCGCAACAATGTTCAATGGAAGGACAACCGGATGCAGGTGACGGCGATCTTGAACGAAAAATCCAAGTTGGAGGCGGTCTTCACCGAGGGGCCCGATGCCTGGACCTTGGAGCGTTTCCTAGCGGTAGCGGACAAGAGATCCATTCGCTTGACGGGAAGCGGGGTTTGGCCCAAATCCCAGGACCAACCCATTCAACTGGAGGTGGGCGGGAAGGGGATCCCCTTGGAGGGGTTGCCCTTTTTCAGTGACCAGTTCCCGGAGGTCGAAGGGAAGGTGGACCTGTCCATCAAGGTCGGGGGAACCCGTCGGGAGATCGCGGCCACGGCCAAGCTCGATTCGGAGAAGGTGAGCCTCAAGGGCCAGGAACCCGGTCCCATGCGGGTGGCCCTGACCTATCGTCCGGGCGAGATCCTTTTCGACCGTCTGGAGATCGGGGAGAACGGGGACAAATTCTCGGTCTCGGGCCGCGTGGGCCTGGACCCGCAGGCCCCGATGGACCTTTCCATCAAGGCCAATGACGTCCCCCTGCAGACGATCGCCGAGATCGGGGGATGGAACAATCCTCCACAGCCCTTCGAGGGTTCGGTCAAGGGACAGCTCCATTTGACGGGAACCAAAAAGAACCCCCTTTTACAAGGAGACGATATCCGGGTCGCCGGTTTGAAGGTGGGGGATTGGCACGCGGAGGACCTGGAGGCGTCCTTGAAAATGGACGGTGGGAAGCTGATGGTCCGCCGTCTCTTGCTGGACCAAAAGGGTGGATCCTTGAACATCACCGGGACTTGGGACACCCAGGCCCATCCCGGGGCCATGGCCATGAAATTCGACGCCAAAGGCTTCCAATTGGGGATGGGGCCTTCCCTGACGGGGGTCTTCGTCTGGAACGCCCAGATCACCGGGGACCCCTTTTGGAAGGCCTGGACGGGGACCTTCGCTTCCCAGGACTTCAGCCTGACCGACCTGAACCAGAAGACCTACCGGTTCACCGATCTTGGTTTGACCGCCGACATGGCCGATTCCAGGCTCAAGGGCAAGGTTCACCTGGGCGGGGCCATTCAAGGAACAACCGAACTGGACCTTGCCGGAGAGACCCCGCAGCTCCAAGCCCAATTGAGATTCGAACCGGTGCCGTTCGAACAACTTCCGGAGGTCAATCAATTCCTTCCCGCGGGGCTCAAGATCACGGGGAAATTCAGCGGGGACCTGAAATTGGAAAAAGGGCCTTGGGCCACCTTGCCCCTGTCCGGCTCCCTTCAATTGGTCCAGGGAAAGGTCCAGAACTACGACTTCGACCACATCGGCTTCCAATTCAATGGTGATAAAAAGAAGCTCCAAGCCACCGCGACCCTGCAACGGGACCTGGCCAAATACAACCTGGAGGGTTCCCTGGAATCCCCGCTGGCGGTCTGGGATCCGACCGCGGCACTGTCGGTCCATGGTCCGGTCGAAAAGGAAAAGCTTCGCAATTTGCTCGCTCTCCTGGGCATTGATACCGACCAAAAAAGGGTGGGCGGGGAGGTGAACGGGGAACTTTCGGTCAAGGGGCCCTTGAACAAGCTGGGCATCGGGTTTTCCTTGTCCGGAAAGGACCTGCGCTATCAATCGACCTTGATCCCATCGGCGGACCTGCATTTCACCGAATCGGGCAACAAGATCACCTTGGGCAAGAACCGGATCGAACTGGAAAAGGGGACCATTCGGATCGGGGAAGGGTCGCTGGAATTGGATCCCGAGGATCCCACGCTTGTCCTGATGTCGATGAAGGCGGAGACCAAGGATGTCCCCCTTGGTCCCTTTCATTTGACCAGCAGCCTTCAAATGACCGGGAAAGCTTCCCTGGGAGCCAAGGCCGGGCGTCCTGATTTCGAGGGGAATCTCTCGCTCTTGGAACAGGGGAATGACCCGAAACAACAGCCCAAGCCCTTCGATCTTTCGGTGCGGGTCAAGGACAAGGTGGTGGATTTCCTGCCGCTGGAGGCCGGGAAGGCCCAATTGGTGGGGGAAGTGGACCTATCCCAGGACCAAAAGGTGGCCTTCAAGGACCTCCGGTTGCTGAATTACGCGGGGGTTTTCACCGTGGACGGGAACCTGGACCTGGGTGGAGGAGCCTGTCACCTGGTTTCCGACGCGAAGGATGTGCCGATCCAGGAGATCGCCAAATGGGTCTTCCCGAATTTCCCTTTCCTGGGCATGGCCAATTATCACCTGGTCCTGGACGGGACCCTGGAGAACCCCCTTTTCACCACGTCCCTTTCCCTTTCCCAAGGGCGCATCGGGGATTTGGACTTCGACCTGTTGGACGGGGTCCTGAGGTCCAAGGACAACACCCTTTATTTGGGGGATGACCAAAATCCCATCAGCCTGAACCGCGGCGGAAAGTTCAATTTCACCGTGCGGGGCAAGATGCCCATCGCCCTGACGAAGGACAGCTGGTTGAAGGTGCAGAACCGGAACATGGACATCGACGCCAAGATGAACAAGGGCGATTTCAGCCTCATCCTCCTGGGCGGATTGGCCAAGAAGGCCTCGGGGGCCATGGATTTCTCCGCCCATGTTGGCGGGACCTTGGACAATCCGGACCTGACGATGGACCTGGACCTGAACAATTGTCAAATGGTCCCCGGTATGGTGGCGGAGCGGATCGAGGACATCAGCGGACGCATCAAGGTCCGTCACAACACCTTGGCGGTGGATTCCTTGAACGGCCGCATCGGGCAAGGGCGGGTCTTCATCTCATCGCCTCCTATCGAACAGAGCAAGATGAAGTTGGTCAATTTCGTTCCCCAGTATTTCGACTTCCGGGTCCAGACCGTCGGGGAACATGGCGTCTGGTTGAGCATCCCCACCATCATGCGTCCCGGGGAATGGGGCGAGATCCTCTTCTATGGCGCCACCCCGAACGACCCCTTGGTCATCTCCGGGCCCCTGGAGCATTTGGTGGTCAGCGGGACGGCCCTGCTCCAAAGCGGCCATTTCACCTTCCCGCCCATCCAGGCATTGGATGAGAACGGAAAACCCATCGAATACCGGGAATTGGCCGGGGTGACCTTCGACCTGAAGCTGGTCTCCGGAAAGAACACTTGGTACTCGAACGACTTCAATACCAATTACCTGGAGCTGCAGGTGGACCCGGGGAACGCCATCAAGATCGAGGGGCGGGATTCGGACAGTACCCCGGACGAGGCGGGCATCAAGTGCTACGGCACGGCCAGCACGACCCGCGGATGGTTGTGGTATTTGAACCACAAATTCACGATGGAGTCGGGATGGGTCCAGCTTTCCAAGGGGGCCAAACCTTTCATCAAGGGACGCGCAGTGGACCATTGGCACAATGTGGAGGTGATCACGGCGGGGGGGGTGCGTAATACCGACGTCGATATCTGGGTCAACCTGAGCGGGACCTTCGGGAAGATCGACTTCAACCTGGAATCCAGCCCGCCTTTCGACCCCACGGATCCGGACAAGCAACAGAAGCTATTGCTCTCCTACATCATGTTCGGGAAGGACATGACGGGCTACACCGCCCAGGCCCTCCAACAGGCCTATGAACATGACTACGGACAGGCGGCTAAATCGGCGGTGTTCGACGCCATCAACCGAATGGCCCTGAATGAGGCCTCCCGGGCGGCGCGGGAATACACCCAAAAATGGCTGGGGAGCGATGTTCAATTCAAGGGTCAACCCTTGGCTGCCGGACCTGGCTCGGCCGCCACGCCGGTGGCGGGAGGGCCCGAAGCCACGGGGAACAGCCTCGTGGCCAACAGCTCGCCTTTTCTTCAGATGGAATTGACCAAGCCCTTGGATCCCAAGCTTTCCCTGAAGACACAGGTCGGCTTCAACCGAGGGGTGACCGGGGACCTTTCGCCGACAGGATCGATGGGGCTCCAATATGACTTCACTTCCAAGCTCCACGGGGACATCTCCTATGGGAGCAACGACTTGAACCAGCAGGAAGCCCGGGCCAGTTTCATGTTCACGGAACCTCTCCCGGACATCAAGGTGGCTAAGAAGGACGACAAGGAAAAACCGAACTTCGAGAGATTCGATGTCTATCCGGTGGGGCCCGGCAAATATTCGGTCCTTTGGACCACGGACAAGGTCACCAAGAACACCTTGTCGGTGCTGGACGGAGACGGGAACGAGGTCCAGGTCAAGGTCGAGAACAAGGACTTCGAATACCGGCATGAGATGGTCATCGATGGGCTGACACCGGACGCCGACTATGACTTTCGGATCACGGCCAAGGACCTGAACGGCAATACGCGCAGCGTCATCAAGCGGGTCACGGCTTCCAACCAATAAATCTGGAGCTATAGGGACCCTTTCGGGGTCCATGGGGCGTCCAAAAGCCGGGCAATTGCATTGCCGATTATCAAGGGCCCTGTTAGAATCTGCGTCTTTGTCCGGCCCTTTTATGGCCGGTCCATTCCCAAGCCCCGAACGAACGGGGGAAAAGGCTCCTTTCGGCCCATGCGCGTGAAACCATCCCACCGGCTTTGGTTATTGACCCTGCTGACCGCCATCGCCTTCCCCACCGTTCCCAGGGCCCAGGAATCCAGCAGCCTTCCCAAGATCTCCGCCATCAAGATCCAGGGCAATCAGAACGTCTCGAACCTGCTGATCTATGGGCACCTTTCCGAGAAGGAAGGGGACCTTTTCGCCATGCGCCGGGTGCGGATGGACATCCATAACCTTTTTGCCATGGGGGATTTCAAGGATGTCCGGGTGGAGGCCCTTCCCGGGGCCAAGCCTGGGCAGATCGAGCTCACCTTCGTCGTGGTCGAGCGCCCCCTGATCGGGAAGATCGAATTCAAGGGGAACAAGAAGTTCGATGACCGGAAATTGCTCGAGGCCATGAAACTCCAGGCCAAGTCGGCCTATGAGGAGTCCAAATTGCAGGATGACATCCAGGCCATCCGAAAGCTTTACCTGGACGAGGGCTACTCCTCGGTCGTCGTCACCCCCAAGACCCAGACCGAGGGCGACAAGAACCTGGTGGACCTGACCCTGGACATCAATGAAGGCAACCAGGTGAAGATCGCCAAGATCCTGGTGGTCGGAAGCGAGGCCTTCAGCGCCAACAAGGTGGCGGGCCAGACCAAGGAGAACAAGCAGGGGGATAAGTACAAGCCCGATCTCTTGAACGATGATTTGAAGGCCATTGAAGACTTCTACCATGACGAGGGTTACCTGCGGGCGGTGGTCCTGGACCACCAGGAGCAGATGAGCCCGGACGGGCGGAAAGTGACCATTACCATCACCGTACGGGAGGGTGTTCAATACACCCTGGGGGATGTTTCCTTGAGCGGCAACGTCCTCATCGAGGACAAGGATATGTTGGCCGCCTTTGGCTATAAGAAAGGCGACCTGATCCGCAAGAAGGATTTCGACGAGGCCGTTCGGAAGATGCGCAGTCTCTACGCCGATAAGGGCTATATCTACGCCAATGTGAACCCCCAGATGACCTATGACGACGACCTGAAAAAGGTGAACATCATCTTTGACGTCACCGAGGGACAGATGGCCTATGTGCAGGACATCAAGATCGTGGGGAATTACAAGACCCAGGATTATGTCATCCGCCGGGAACTGGTCATCGCCCCCGGGGACAAGTTCGAGGCGGACAAGATCAAGCTTTCCGTGCAGAACCTCTACAACCTGGGCTTCTTCGAGGAAGTGAACCCCGATGTCCAGCCTGGGGACACGCCGGGCAAGCAGGTGCTGGTGCTCCGGGTTAAGGAGCGCAAGACCGGGTCCATCAGCGTGGGCGGCGGCTATAGTTCGGTGGACGGGTTCGTCGGGAACATCAAACTGGAGGAAGCCAACCTTTTCGGCAAGGCCCAGCACGTGAACCTGGACCTGGAGTTCGGGGCCTCCCGCACCAGCTATAGCGTGGGATTCACCGAGCCCTGGCTCTTCAATACGCCGACCTCCTTCAGTCTTTCGGCCTTCAACACCACCCGCGTTTTCACCTCGTCGATCATCACCCAGGACGGCAATAAGTTCTATACCGAGCAACAGGTCGGCGGGTCCATCAGCCTGGGACGGCGCCTGAGCCGCTTTTGGAGCATCTACGGGACCTATTCGCTCCAGAACGTCACCATCTCCGACGTGGCCTCCTATTACACGACCATCGGGACCCCCCAATACATCGAGGCCACTTCGAGCACTACCAGCAGTTTCACCCCCCGTCTGGTCTATGACAGCCGGGACAACTATTTCGATCCCACCACAGGTTGGAAGCACCAGTTGTCCATCGAGTTCGCCGGCGGCCCCTTGGGTTTTGACAACAACTTCATCAAGGCGGTGCAGGACAGCAGCGTTTTCGTGCCTTTGCCGGCCGGGTTCGTCATCGGGGAGCATGTCCGTCTGGGCGCCGAACAGGGCTATTGGTTCGCCGGGAGGGGTTACCGGGATGTGCCGGTCTATGAAAAGTTCTACGCCGGCGGAACGGACACCATTCGCGGTTACAACGAAAGGGCCGTGGGTCCCCTGGCGGGTGGGAACGCCCTCTTCGTCTCCAATACCGAACTGAAGCATCCCTTGGTCGGACCCTTGCGGGGCGTGCTGTTCTTCGATACGGGCGATTCCTGGACCAACGTTTGGAGCTTGAACGAGTCCAACCTTCAAATGGGCGCCGGTCTGGGCGTGCGGTTGACCATCCCCGGGACCATCATGGATATCCGGTTGGACTACGGCTGGCCCATTGCCTCGAACCTTTCCGCCGCCGCCGCCCCCCCGGGTGGGGTCCTCCATTTCAACCTGGGCAACCTCTTCTAACGACAACCCGTAGTTCGCGGTTGGCAGTTCGCGGTTTGAAGAATTAAACTGCGGACCGTCAACCGCGGACTAAAGGCTGGTTCCCCATGCGTATTCTCCTGACCAATGACGACGGTATCCGGGCCCAAGGATTGAAGGCACTCTACGGGGCCCTCAAGGACCTGGGGGAGATCGCCGTCTCGGCCCCCGAGGAACAAGCCAGCGCCACCGGCCATTCCATTTCCTTGAACGCGCCTTTCAAGGTCCAAAAACCCGCCTGGGCCGAACTTCCGCTTTCCTTCAGTGTGGCCAGTACCCCCGCCGATTGCGTCCGGACCGCCGTCCTGAAGCTCCTCCCCTGGCGGCCCGACCTAGTGGTCTCCGGCATCAACCAAGGGGCCAATTTCGGGTCGCTCATCCTTTATTCCGGGACCGTGGCGGCGGCCGCGGAAGCGGTGCTATTGGGCATCCCGGCGGTGGCCATCTCCCTGACCAGCCATCATTACAAGGATTTCACCGCCAGCGCCCTTGTGGCTCGCCAGGTGGCCATTCGGGTGCGGGAAAAGGGGCTGGCGCCCGGGGTCCTTTTGAACGTCAATGTGCCTCCCTTGGAGGCCCGCGAGTTGAAGGGGATGGCCGTGACCCATCAGGGGCAATTCCGGCACATTGACGACCTGGAACCCCACGGGGAACTGAAGGA
This sequence comes from bacterium, assembly GCA_035549195.1. Classification (NCBI taxonomy): domain Bacteria; species bacterium. The sequence goes on along the minus strand of DASZRK010000076.1, from coordinate 49,654 downwards.
TCATTTCAGCTACGTCCTCAATAGCCCCAGCGAACCCGCGGAGGAGCATCCGGGGTCCGATGTGGCGAAAGTCCGGGAAGGTTTCGTTTCCCTGACACCGCTCCACCTGGACCTGACCGCCAAGCATCATTTTCCCCATTTTTCCGATTGGATCCTCGAACCTTTCGAGGACCTTCCATGAGCGAGGAATTGAACGGCCGCATCCGGAAGGTCCTTTCCGAGGTCCAGGAACTTCTCGGGAAGGACGGCGCAAAATTGGACCTCGTGGAGATCACGCCCGATCATGTGGTGCGGGTCCGGTTGTCGGGAACTTGTGCGACCTGCCGACCGGCCGAGCTTCCGACCTTGCGGGCGGGCATCGAACGGCTCTTGAAGGCCGAGGTCGGCGAAGTGGCCGGGGTCGAAACGGTCTGACCGGCAAAGATGGCTTGTCCTTTTTCTTGTGGTTTCCATCTATACGCTTCTTTATACTGGCGCCGTTCTTCCTTTTTTCCTCTTCCTCGCTCACCTTGGCCGGCCGTTGGCGGATCCGGTGCCTTTCTTAGGGCGCTCCGGGTCCGGGTAGACCATATTTTTCAGAAAGGGTCCCTTTGATCCCGCGCTACACCCTCCCGGAGATGGGCCACCATTGGTCCGAGCACCAGAAGTTCGAATCCTGGTTGAAGGTCGAGATCGCCGCCTGCGAGGCGTGGAACAAGCTGGGGAAGATACCCACCCAAGACCTCAAGAACATCCAAAAAAAGGCCAAGTTCACCGTTAAGCGCATCGACGCGATCGAGGCAAAGACCAACCACGATTTGATCGCCTTCCTGACGGCGGTGGCCGAGAACATCGGGCCCTCCTCCCGTTTCGTGCATATGGGGCTCACTTCCACCGATGTGGTGGATACCGCCCAGGCCCTCCAGTTGACGGCCTCGGCCGATCTTCTGATCGAACAGCTCAAGGTGCTGAAACAAGTCCTCAAAAAACAGGCCAGGGCCCACCGTTATTCCATGATGATCGGCCGCACCCATGGAGTCCACGCCGAGCCGGTCACTTTCGGCCTCAAGATGGCCCTTTGGTACGACGAGGTGGGCCGTCAACTGGAGCGCTTGACCCTGGCCCGGGAGCAAGTGGCGGTGGGGAAGATCTCCGGCGCCGTCGGGACATTCGCCAACATCGACCCCCGCGTCGAGAGCTATGTCTGCAAGCGGCTTGGGCTGAAACCGGCCCCGGTCTCCACCCAAACCCTCCAACGCGACCGGCACGCCTATTTCCTGTCGGTGCTCGCGGTCATCGCCTCCTCGCTCGAGAAGTTCGCCACCGAGATCCGCAATCTTCAGCGCACCGAGATCCTGGAGGCGGAGGAATTCTTCGCTAAGGGACAAAAAGGCTCCTCGGCCATGCCCCACAAGCGGAACCCCCTGACAGCGGAGCGGGTGGCGGGCTTGGCCCGGGTCATGCGTGGTTATGCCCTGGCCGCCCAGGAGAACGTGGCCCTTTGGCACGAAAGGGACATCACCCATTCCTCGGCGGAGCGCATCATCCTGCCCGATGCCTGCATCCTGCTTCACTACATGCTGGCCAAGTTCATCAACGTAATGGCGAAACTCAACGTCTATCCTGCCCGCATGAAACGTAATATCCACTTGACCCGGGGTCTTGTCTCCTCCCAGCAGGTCCTCTTGGCCCTGGTGCGTCGCGGTTACACGCGGGAAAAGGCCTATGCCATCGTTCAACGCAACGCCCTGAACGCTTGGGAAAATGAGGCGAACTTCCGGGCCCTCATTGAGGCGGACCCGGATGTGACCCGCGTCCTGGAACCGGCGGAGATCAATGAATGCTTCGACCTTTCCTATCATCTGAAGAACGTGGATTACATCCTGAAAAGATCGGGCATTCTTTGACCCGTTAGGAGCGGAACCATGACTTGGCATGCCAGTGTTTATGTGACCCTGAAACCCTCCGTCCAGGACCCCCAGGGGTCCACGGTCCAACGGGCCCTCCATCAAATGGGATATCCGGCCATCACGGGGGTGCGGATGGGCAAATTCACCGAACTGGAGCTGGACGGTTCGCTTCCCGAGGAAAAAGCCAAGAAACAGGTCGATGAGATCTGCGACAAGCTCCTGGCCAACCCCAATATCGAATCCTATCATTTCACCCTGGAGAAAAAATGAGGTTTTCGGTCACCGTCTTCCCGGGCTCCAATTGCGACCATGATTGCGAATATGTCGTGCGTAACGTCATGGGCCAGCCGGTGGAGATGGTCTGGCACAAGGAAACGGACCTGCGGAACCCCGATTGTGTCATCGTTCCCGGGGGCTTTTCCTACGGGGATTACCTGCGGACCGGCGCCATCGCCCGCTTCTCGCCCGTCATGCGTTCGGTGGCCGATTTTGCCGCCAAGGGCGGGTTGGTCTTCGGGATCTGTAACGGGTTCCAGATCCTCTGCGAGGCAGGGCTCCTGCCGGGGGTGCTCATCCGCAACAAGTCCCTCAAATTCATCTGCAAGAACATCTATCTGAAGGTCGAGAGCAAAGACAGCCCCTTCACCAACGCCTGTCCCCAGGATCGAGCGCTCAAGATCCCCATTGCCCATGGGGAAGGGAATTACTTCATCGACCCGACCGGGCTCCAGAAGCTGAAGGACAACCGGCAGATCCTCGTGCGTTATTGCGACGCCCAGGGGAAGGTGACCGAGGAATCCAATCCCAATGGGTCGCTGGAGAACATCGCTGGGGTCTGTAACGAAAAGCGGAATGTCTTCGGGATGATGCCCCACCCTGACCGCTCGGGCGAGGATCTCCTGGGAAGTCATGATGGCAAATATTTCTGGGAATCCATTCTTTCCACCGTGGGAGCATCAAAATGAGTTCTTCCATCATGGATGTGGAGATCACCCCCCAGGTCATCAAGGAACACGGGCTCAAGCCCGACGAATACGACCATATTTGCAAGATCCTGGGCCGCAAACCCAATATCACCGAGCTGGGTCTTTATTCGGTCATGTGGAGCGAACACTGTGGCTATAAGCATTCCCGCGCCCTCCTGAAGACCCTTCCGACCCAGGGTGCCCGGGTCCTCCAGGGGCCGGGCGAGAACGCCGGGATCATGGACATTGGGGAGGGTTGGGCGGTGGCCTTCAAGGTCGAGTCCCACAATCACCCCTCCGCCATCGAGCCCTACCAGGGCGCGGCCACGGGAGTGGGCGGGATCCTGCGCGATATCTTCACCATGGGTGCCCGGCCTGTGGCCAACCTGAACTCCCTGCGCTTCGGCCCCTTATCCGACCCGAAAGTCCGCCGTCTCTTTGCGGGTGTGGTCCACGGCATCGCCGATTATGGCAACTGCATGGGTATCCCCACGGTGGCGGGGGAGGTGGTCTTCGACGAGAGTTATTCCGAGAACTGCCTGGTCAACGCCATGAGCGTGGGCCTGGTGCGCCATGAGCACATCATCAAGGGGCGGGCCTCGGGCGTGAACAATCCCGTCATCTATATCGGGGCCACCACGGGCCGGGACGGCATCCATGGGGCCACCTTCGCCTCCACTGAGATCAGTGACGAATCCACCGAGAAACGGAGCGCCGTCCAGGTGGCGGACCCCTTCATGGAAAAACTCTTGATGGAAGCCACCCTGGAGCTCATCCACAGCGATCTTTTGGTGGGCATCCAGGACATGGGCGCGGCGGGCCTGACCTGTTCCACCTGCGAGATGGCCAGCCGGGGTGGGGCCGGCATCGAGATCGACGTGGCCAAGGTGCCCAAACGCGAGAAAGGCATGTCCCCCTACGAGATCCTGCTCTCCGAATCGCAGGAAAGGATGCTCTTGGTGGCCAAGCCGGGTTGCGAGCAGAAGGTGCACGACATCCTGGCCAAGTGGGATCTTCATGCCGCCACCATCGGGGTGGTGACCGACACGGGCCGGATGGTGGTGAAGGAGAACGGGAAGGTGGTGGCGGACGTTCCGGCCGATTCACTGACCGAAGCACCGGTCTATCATCCGTCGAAAAGCGAACCGGCTATCCTCAAGAAGCACCGGGAATTCGACGAAAGCTCCATCCCCGACGTGAAGAACCCCAAAGAGGTCCTGGAAAAACTCCTGGCCGACCCTTCGATCGCCAGCAAACGCTGGGTCTACCAACAATATGACCATATGGTCCGTTCCAATACGCTGGTACGGCCCGGGTCCGACGCCGCGGTGTTGCGGGTCAAGGGCGCTCGGACGGGTTTGGCCATGGCCATCGATGGGAACGGGTCCTATTGTGCCCTGGACCCCTATGAAGGGGCGAAGATCGTGGTGGCGGAAGCCGCGCGCAACATCGCCTGTTCGGGGGCAAGCCCCATTGGCATGACCGACTGCCTTAATTTTGGGAGCCCGGAGAAACCCGAGGTCTATTACTACTTCGACCGGGTCATTGCGGGTTTGGGCGAGGCTTGCCGGGCTTTCGAGATCCCCATCACAGGCGGCAATGTCTCTCTTTATAACGAGAACCCGACCGGAGCCATCGACCCCACCCCGATCGTCGGCATGATCGGCCTCTTGGAGGACGTTTCCAAGGCTGTCACCCAGTGGTTCAAACAGGAGGGGGATGGGGTCTATTTGTTGGGGAACATCGGGACGGGGATCGGCGGAAGCCGTTATTTGCATCTCCTCCATGGAAAAAAGACCGGGGCCTGCCCTAAATTGAACTTGGAGGCCGAAGGGAAGCTGCATAAGTTCCTGAAAGTCGCGGCGGACCAGGGATTGTTGCAGAGCGCCCATGATTGTTCCGACGGAGGTTTCGCGGTCGCCCTGGCCGAATGCTGCGTCACCGGGCAGACCCATGAAGCCCCGATCCTGGGGGCCGAGGTGAGCCTACCGGGAACGGGGCGGTTGGATGGGCGGCTTTTCGGGGAAGCCCAGTCCCGCGTTATCGTTTCCTGCCGAAAGGAAAAGGAGGCCGAATTGGCCGCCTTGGCCGGGAAAATGGGCGTCCCTTGTGAGAGAATTGGGCAGGTGGGCGGGGTCAATCTTTCCATCGGACATGAGGTCCAAGCACCCGTTGGACGGTTGGCGGAAATTTTCTTCACGAGCATCGAAAAGCAGATGGCTTGACCGGGCCAAAGGCCCGGAAATTAGACCAAAGGATGGGACCCATGGTGGAAGAGTCGCAGGAAGGCTCCAGGAAGATCGAGCACCGTCCTTGGGTGGATGATGACAAACCCCACGACCAATGCGGTGTCTTCGGCGTCTTCGGCCATCCGGAAGCCGCCAAGATCTCCTATTTGGGCCTCCACTCCCTCCAGCACCGGGGCCAGGAATCGGCAGGCATTTGTACCCTCGACAACGGCCGTCTTTATAACCACAAACGCATGGGGTTGGTCGCCGATATTTTCGATGAGGAAGCCTTCAAGGAATTGCCGGGCCGTGCGGCCATCGGTCATGTCCGTTATTCCACCACCGGATCCAGCCAGTTGCGCAACGCCCAACCCATCGCGGTCGAGTATTCCCGGGGTTCCATCGCCATCGCCCACAATGGCAACCTGGTCAATGCGCGGCGCATCCGGGATGAACTGGAGGCCCGGGGTTCCATTTTTGTCTCGACCGTGGATTCGGAGGTCATCGTCCATCTCCTGGCCCGTTCCAGCGCCCATACCCTGATCGAGTGTCTCATCGAGTCCCTGCGGCAGGTGCGCGGGGCCTATTCCCTGTTGATCCTTTCCGACGAGGGGATGCTGGGCATGCGGGATCCCCAGGGGTTCCGTCCCCTTTGCCTGGGCAAACTGGGGGATTCCTGGGTCCTGGCCAGCGAGACCTGCGCCTTCGATATCGTGGACGCCAAATACGTCCGGGACGTGGAACCGGGGGAGATCGTGCTCATCAACGAGAATGGCCTGGTCTCCATCAAGCCTTTCGAGAAGACGAGTCCATCCATGTGCATCTTCGAATACATCTATTTCGCCCGCCCCGATTCGCGCATCTACAACACCAGCGTCCAGAAGGTGCGCAAACGCCTAGGGGCCATCCTGGCCCAGGAGGCCTATGTTCCCGCCGACGTGGTCGTTCCCGTGCCCGATTCGTCCAATATGGCCGCGACCGGTTTTGCCGCCGAAGCCAAGATCCCGTACGAGATGGGACTGGTCCGGAACCACTACGTGGGCCGGACCTTCATCGAACCCGACCAGTCCATCCGGGATTTCGGCGCCCGGCTGAAATATAACGCCGTACGCGAGGCCATGGAGGGGAAAAGGGTCGTCCTGATCGACGACTCCATCGTCCGGGGCACCACCATGCGCAAGATCGTGAAGATGATCCGTCAGGTGGGGGCCAAGGAGGTGCACTTGCGCATCACCTCGCCGCCCATCATTTCGCCTTGTTTCTATGGAATGGATTTCCCAAGTCGAAAGGAACTTATCGCCGCGACACATTCATTGGAGGAGATCCAGACCTATCTTCGGGTGGACAGCTTGGCCTATCTTTCGGTGGAAGGCATGATGAAAGCGGTGGAAGGAACGCCCCAAGGCCATTGCGCGGCTTGCTTCACCGCCAAGTATCCGGTGCCCTTCGACGAAGAGACCGAAAAATACAGCCTCGAAGCGGCCAAGTGCTGAGATCGGGGAACCTCAAGCCGTGACCACCCGGTTGCGGCCCTGTTCCTTGGCCTTGTAAAGGGCTTGGTCGGCCTTTTTGATGACCTGTTCGAAGGTCTCTGTTCTTTCCCCGGAAGCCGCCACGCCGACGCTGATGGTGATCCCCACCCTTTTGCCCCGCGGTTCCTTCCTCTTGAATGGGTTCTTCAAACGGGAATGGGTCCCGGTCCTCTTTCCGCGAAGTGTGAACCTGCGGGCGGCCAAGGAGGCCCGGACCTTTTCCATGCTGGCCTGGGCGCTTTCCAGACCGCCAGCCTCGAAGACCACGCAAAATTCCTCGCCACCATAGCGGTGGACCCGGTCCCCGAGCGCGTCCTGGAGATGCTGGGCCACCATCCTCAAGACATTGTCCCCTTCATCGTGGCCGTAGGTGTCGTTGAAGCCCTTGAAATGGTCGATGTCGACCATGGCCAGGACGTAATCCTGGGTCAAGGTGTTCAACCTTTCGTCCAGGGCTTGGCGGTTGTGGACCGCGGTGAGGGGATCCCAGTAAGCTTTTTGGACAAAGATCCGGAAAAGAGCGAAGAGCAGGATCAGGGCCAGGGCGCCGAAGGGAAGGATGGTTTCGGCGACCGGATCGGGGAAGGAACCCGGGCTCCTTTCGCGGAGACCCCATTGAAGAGCGGTCCAGTAGGGCAGAAGGACGGCGGTCTGGGCGATCAGGAAGGGCTTGAGTTTCTGGTCATGGCCCCAGAAGAGGAGGGCTAAAAATGGCAGGGCGTCCACCCAGGCCAAGGGGGGCAGGGTGTGGTGAGTGACGGGAGGATAGGAGGACCAAAAAAGGACCTTTTCATAAAGATCGGGGGCCCAGGCAGCCCAGGAAGCGAACAGAAAAACCGGAAAGAGCCCTAACAGGACGCGGGCCAAGCTCCAATCACTGAAGAGGCGGCTTTCCTTCATCCCATAGAGAATGACTAGGCTCAAGGGAAAGCCGGCGGCCAGGACCTGCCAAGCGACAGGATGGGTCGTTTCCTTCAGCCAAAAGGCGTTCGGGTGAAGGAGGAGGTGGTAGGTCAGAAAAAGGAGGCCTGCCGCCCAAAAAACGCGGGTTTGGTTGACTTGAAGGCCCAGCAAAGCGACCAGGAAGAGGGTCAGGTAGGGGGCGAAAGTGAGCGCGTCCAAGGTCCCATCGGCGGGATGGAACCGGGCGGATTCGGGGAGCCAGGAGTAGAAAAGGGGGAGGGCCCCAAAGAACAGGTAAAAGATCGACCACTTGAGCTTGGAGGCCATAGGGTCCTGGTATCCGTGGGTTTAAAGGTGGAACGATCGAGAGGCGCGGCCGAGGCCGGTCAATGCGGGTTGGGTCACTTGACCATTACATAACCGGCCATGCCGGTGCAATTGAGGCAGGAACCTGCGCCGCAGGATGAGTGATAGTCACAATGAAAGCCGAATTTACCGGGGCTATTGAAGGTGAGGGTGACGGGATAGCCAATATAGTCCGTGACACAATTACTGGCCCCGTCATCGATATGCAGGGTATGGAAGAAACCGAAGCTGCTGTCCCAAATGACCGTGGAGCCGGAACGGATGGTGACAGCCGAAGGGACGAAGACATTTCCCGCACCATAGGAAATCATGGTGGGGGCGACGGGCGTGGTGCCGTGGTCCGATTGGCAGGCAAAGGAGAAGAAGGCGAAGAGGATGAAGACGGCGCCGACGGCGAAGATCTTGACCTTGGAGGACATGTCTTTCCTTGGACGGCAGGGATAGGATGGTGTGATTCTACCCCCGGAAGGGACCGGGCGCAACCGACCGCGACCTCCGGGAATTTGGCTTTTCGTTGAACCTGTGGGGACTCCATGAACTTCTTCGGACTTTTCAAACAGCGGGACGGGAACGCCGGCCTGGAGCGGATCATGGCCGAGATGGCCACCCATCCGGACATGAAGGTCCGACGGGTGCTTTACCTGGAGCTCCTGAAGGGGACATTGCTCCTTCCGTTGCCCCGCGAGTTGGACCCCGCCCTGGGCGGGCAGCCCTTGAAGGAACTGCAATTGGTGACCCATCCGAGCGAAAAAGGTGAGGTCCTGTGGCTTGCCTTCACGAGCCGCGCGGCGCTCCACCAGTGGCGGCCTCAATTTCCAGAAGCCTACGTGGCCATCCAGGGACGGCAGGTTTTTGCGCTGGCGGTGCAGAACAAGGTGGACCAGATCATCATCAATCCGGCGGGGCCGATCGGCGGCCGGATCACCCGGATGGAACTCGGAATGCTGGCCGAGGGGACCTTGCCGATCCAAGGTGGAGAGGGAGTGCATACGGTCCTTTCCCGTTCCAATACGAACTACCGCTTCGAAGCGCCGGAGTTAGGGGGGAAACAGGGGCTGGTCGAGTATTTGAAAGGACATCTGGCCTCCGGGAAAGGGATCGAGGAGGCCTTCTTGGTCCTGCTCGCCATCGGCGATGGATCACCCCACCTGTTATTGGCGATCCGATATCCAGCGGCGCCGATGGAAGGTTCGGTGCGGCCCTTTTTGGAGGCGATCGGGAAGGGGATCGGACGCTTCTTTGAGAAGGACGACTACCTGGATATGTTGCCGTTGGACGGGGGACATGAGTGGGCCGAAGCCATCCGCGAGAAAGGGGTAAGGATATTCCCTTGAGGGCGGGCTATTGGGCGACGATGGTGCCCGAAGGTGCGGTGCAGGTGGAGGCGCAGGAAGTGACTCCGCAACTCGAAAGGTTCATGTCGTGGTAGTAATAGATCCCCGGGGTGGAGAACGGGGTCCCGCTGAAAACCGCAGTGCCGCCGGCCGGAACGGTCAACGTGAGCGGGGCGCAGGCGGTGGCATTCCCGATGAAGAACTGGAAGTTCGAGCCGTAGGTGCTTTGGTCCGTCACGGTCACCACGCCGGAAGAGGAGACGGTCACGGCGCTTGGGGCCGTGGAGTAGGTGCCGGTTCCGGAGATGGTGATGGCCACGCTGGGCGGGGCGGTCGGAGTGGGGGTCAGGCCATAGGTGACGGGGTAATGGGGTCCGACATAGGGGCAGGCGAGGGTGGTGATCAACATGCCGCCGAAAACGATGCAAATGGCCAAAATGAAGAAAGATCGCATACGGCACCCCTTGCTCTTATTGGGGTGAATTATCCTACTTTGGCCCGAAACCTTCAAGAAGACTGCGGGCTCCAAGAGCCACCGGGGGAAGCTTTTGGAGCGCTGACCGGAAGGTTTTTGTTGGGCGCCATCGGCTGGAATCCAAAGCCTTGTTGCGATCCTCCGGTTGGGAAGCTCCTCCTGCTTTGCCCTTGTTCGCTCCTAAGGGAGCCTTTACGATAGGCCGTCCCAATCCCCCATCCGGAGCTTTCCTTGAAAAGGATCACTTACCGTTCGTCCGGCGTGAACATCGATAAAGGGAACGAAGCCGTCCGCCGCATCAAGAAACACGTGAAGAGGACCTTCAATAAGCACGTCCTGGCCGACATCGGCCTTTTCGGCGGTCTTTTCGAGCTCGATACCAAGCGGTACCGCAGACCCGTGTTGGTCAGCTCGACCGACGGGGTAGGGACCAAGACCCAGATCGGGGTGGCCATGGGCCGCTTCAAGGGCCTGGGCATGGACATCGTGGGCCATTCCATCAACGACATCCTGGTCCAAGGCGCAAAACCGCTCTTTTTCCTCGACTACATCGCAGGGGGCAAGCTCGACCCGGCCGTTGTGGAACAGATGGTGGAAGGTATGGCGGATGTTTGCGCCAGAACGGACCTGGCCCTGGTCGGGGGCGAGACCGCCGAGATGCCCTCGGTCTATAAGCCGGGCGATTACGACATCGCCGGGACCATCGTGGGGGTGGTCGAGAAAGACCGGGTCATCCGCGGACGGGACGTGACGCCCGGGGACCTCTGCATCGGCCTTCCCTCCGTTTCTCTCCATACGAATGGTTACTCCCTGGCCCGCAAGATCGTCAAGGATGTGGCCCGGGTGCGGTACCAGGATGCGGTCCGGGAGGTCTCGAACCGCCCCATTGGGGAGGTCCTGCTGGTGCCCCATAAGAGCTATTTCCACGAGATCTATCCGATCCTCGATAAGGTCCGGGTGAAGGCCATGGCCCATATCACGGGAGGCGGTCTTTTGGAGAATCCGCCCCGGGTCTTGCCGGAAGGCCGCCGCATCCGTTTTCACCAGGGATCCTGGCCCATTCCGCCGGTCTTCAAGTGGTTGGTTAGGCTCGGGAATGTTCCCGAGGAGGATGCCTACCGCTCCCTGAACATGGGGATCGGGATGGTGCTGATCGTCGGAGCCAAGGACGCCGCCAAGGCCATGAAGGAACTCAAGAAGAACGGCGGACAGCCCATGCTGATCGGGGAAGTGGTGAAAGGTCCGAAGGGCGTCGAGTTCGTTTAACGGATGTCCGATGGGACCTTGGACAGGAAGGATCTCCGGATGATCAAGATTGCGGTTTTCGCTTCCGGCGGCGGTTCCAACCTCCAAGCCCTGATCGACGCCCAGGATGCGGGAACCTTTCCCAAGGGCCGCCTCAGCCTGGTCTTCTCCAATGTCCCGACGGCAGGAGCCCTGGAAAGGGCCGAAAAGCACCGTATCGAATCCGTCTCCATCGCCAGCAAGGGATATCCGGGTACCCGGGAAGCCTATGACCGGGATGTCCTCGGCTTGTGCCAGGCCAAGAGGATCGATCTCATCTGCCTGGCGGGCTATATGCGGATCCTCACCCCGGTCCTGATCCGCCCCTACCTTTACCGCATGATGAACATCCATCCTGCCCTTTTGCCAAAATTCGGAGGGGAAGGCATGTATGGGCACCATGTCCATGAGGCGGTCATCCGCTCGAAGGAAAGGGAATCGGGCGCCACGGTCCATTTCGTGACCGAAGGGGTGGACGCGGGTCCCATTATCCTTCAAGGGGACGTGAAGGTCCTGCCGGGGGATACCCCCGAAACCCTTGCCGACCGGGTCTTGAAGGTGGAACACCGTCTTTATCCGGAGGCTGTCCGTCTCTTTTGCGAGGGAAAGATCAAGGTCGTGGAAGACCGGGTCAGGATTTTAAATTGATTTTTCCCTGGTTCTAGCCACCCCCCCGGTACAATACCGCCGTTTTTAATCCCATTGCCGAAAGGAAGCGACGATGAAAAAAACGCTTGTTGTGGCAGCGTTACTGATGTTTGGGGTCTCCTATCAAGCCAGCGCGGATGAAATGTCGGGAGGAACGAACAAGATTGTTCAGCCCACCGAGAACAAGGCGATGACGGACCAAGCCGGAAAGAAAGATGCCAAAATGTCCAATAACGCCGGGAAAAAAGGAATTCTCATCGGCATGGACAAAGCCAACAAGAAGAACCTGTCCATGTCCAAGGACGGGAAGAAGTCGATGGTGATGGGCAAGGATGGTGGCGACGAGAAGGGCGGTGGCAAGAAGTCGATGGTGATGGGCAAGGATGGTGGCGACGAGAAGGGTGGTGGCAAGAAGTCCATGATGATGGGCAAAGATGGTGGTGACGAGAAGGGCGGCGGGAAAAAGTCGATGATGATGGGCAAAGACGGCGGTGACGAAAAAGGTGGCGGCAAGAAATCGATGGCGATGGGTAAGGACGGCGGGGACGAGAAGGGTGGCGGAAAGAAGATGATGATGAAGAAGGGCTCGCTGAACTCCAATAATATGATGAAGGACGGTGGCGACGAAAAGGGTGGCGGAAAGAAACTGGGGGCTCTCCAGAACAATGCCGTCAATGGTGGCGCGAACGCCGCCAACATGGATGCCGCTAAGAACGCCAAGGACGCGATGCATTAAGACGAAGGCTTTGTCGGGCCCGTTCCCTTCGGGAGCGGGCCTTTTTTATTTTAAAACCACTGGCAGGTTTGGTACGGTGTAGCGTCCTATCCACAATTGATCACGGAGGCCGCGATGGCGCAAGATCTGGTGAAGATCAAACGGGCTTTATTGAGCGTTTCGGATAAATCCGGGCTCATTGATTTCGCCAAAGCCCTGGTTGCCCACGGGGTCGAGTTGATCTCGACCGGAGGGACGGCCAAGGCCATCAAGGATGCGGGCCTTGCGGTGAAGGATATCTCGGAGGTGACCGGGTTCCCCGAAATGCTGGATGGCCGGGTCAAGACACTGCATCCGGTGGTCCACGGCGGGCTCCTTTCCTTGCGGGACAACCAGGAACACATGGAGACCATCGCCAAGCACAAGATCCAACCCATCGACCTGGTCTGCGTGAACCTCTATCCCTTTGAGGCGACCATCTCCAAGCCCAACGTGGAACTGGAACATGCCATCGAGAACATCGATATCGGCGGGCCTTCCATGATCCGATCGGCCTCGAAGAACTATCGGAGCGTCACGGTGGTCACGGCGGCCGCCCAATATGACGCGGTGATGAAGGAGATGGCGGAGCATGAGGGGGCCACGACCTTCAAGCTGCGCCAGGAACTGGCCATCGAGGCCTTCGGGAACACGTCACGCTACGACGGAATGATCCACGACTACCTGCACCGCCGCCTTTCCCAGAAAAAATGGCCGGACATCTTCAACTTCTCGGGACTGAAGGTGCAGGAAATGCGATATGGGGAGAATCCCCACCAGCCTGCGGCCTTCTACCGGGACCGCAAGAATGCCCTGCCGACCATCGCGAACGCGAAACAACTCCAAGGCAAGGAGCTTTCGTACAACAACATCATGGATGCCGATGCGGCCCTCATGATCGTGAAGGAATTCGACGAACCGGCCGTCACGATCATCAAGCATACCAACCCTTGCGGCACGGCCATCGGCCAGGATGCCACGGAGGCGTTCGTGAAGGCCCTGGAAGCGGACCCCCTTTCGGCTTTCGGGGGGATCGTGGCGGTGAACCGGCCGGTGAGCGAGGCTTGCGCCAAGGTCATCCTGGAGAAATTGAGCTTTTTCGAGATCATCTTGGCGCCCTCCTATGACACCGCGGCCCTGAAAGCCTTCGAGGCCCGCAAGAACCTTCGGGTCATGGGTCTGGAAGGGTTGGGGACGGTCAAGGAAATGGTCCCCGGTTTCCATATCCGCCGTGTGGAGGGCGGCTTCCTGGTCCAGGATTTCGACCAGACCCCCGAGGACAAGGCCCAATACAAGATCGTGACGGACAGACAACCGGACCCGAAACTGGCCAAGGATATGGAATTCGGCTGGAAACTGGTCAAGCACGTGAAATCCAACGCGATCGTCCTGGTGAAAAACGGGGTCTCGTTGGGGGTGGGCGCCGGGCAGATGAACCGGGTCGGGTCCCTGGGTATCGCCATCCAGCAGGCGGGAGAGAAGGCCAAGGGTGCGGTCATGGCCTCGGACGCCCTTTTACCCTTTCGGGACAGCGTGGACGCCTGCGCCAAGGCCGGGATCGCCGCCATCATCCAGACCGGCGGCAGTGTCCGCGACGCCGAGGTCATTGCGGCCGCCAATGAGCATGGCATCCCGATGATCTTCACGGGCTACAGGCACTTCAAGCACTGACCGACCATCGTTTCAGGGGGAGAACTTGGACATCCTGGTCGTAGGTTCCGGCGGGCGCGAACATGCGCTTTGCCACGCCCTCTCCAAGTCAAAACGACAACCAAAACTCTTTTGCGCCCCAGGCAACGCTGGCATCGCCCAATTAGCCGAGTGTGTTCCTCTCAAGGCAGAAGATATTCCTGGCCTTGTGAAATGGTGCAAGGACCACAAACCCAACCTGGTGGTCATTGGTCCCGAGGTTCCTCTTTGCATGGGCCTGGCCGATGAGCTCATCCGAGAAGGTTTCCAGGTCTTCGGACCCACGAGGGATGGGGCCCAAATGGAAGGAAGCAAGGATTTCACCAAACAACTTTTGCTCGACAACGGGATACCGACGGCGAAGGCCGCCACTTTTTCCGATCTGGCGGCAGCCCTCGCCTATGTGCGCAAGGAAGGGGCCCCCATCGTCGTCAAAGCGGATGGTTTGGCGGCCGGAAAGGGGGTGACGGTCTGTGAAACCTCGACCCAAGCCGAGGAAGCCCTCCAGGAGGCCATGGGGAAGAAGGTCTTTGGCGAGGCCGGGAACAAGGTCGTTATCGAGGAATTCCTGGATGGGGAAGAAGCTTCCATTCTTGCCTTCGTGGATGGGGAATCGATCGTCCCCATGGTGAGTGCCCAGGACCACAAAAGAATATTCGATGGCGACAAGGGGCCCAATACGGGAGGGATGGGGGCCTATTCCCCCGCGCCTGTGGTGACCCCGGAACTGGATACGGTGATCCTGGAGAGGATATTCAAACCCACCTTAGCGGGATTAAAAAAACGGGGAATTACTTACCGGGGAGTCCTTTACGCAGGCCTCATGATCACCCGGGACGGTCCCAAGGTCATCGAATACAACTGCCGGTTCGGGGACCCGGAAACCCAGGTGGTCTTGCCCCGGCTCAAGACCGATTTCGTGAACATTTGTCTGGCGGTGGCCCAGGGAAAGTTGTCGCATTTGAAGATCGAATGGGATGAGCGGCCCGCAGCTTGTGTAGTGATGGCCGCGTCGGGTTATCCAGGGCCTTACCCCAAGGGGACGGAGATCCAAGGTCTTGAAGAGGCGGCCAGCCTCGGCGATGCCTACGTTTATCATGCGGGGACCGTTCAGGACGGCGACAAGGTCCTGACCTCGGGCGGACGGGTCCTTTGCGTGACGGGTTTGGGGGACGATATCCGTGCCGCCCTGTCCGCGGCTTATCGGGGGGTGGAAAGGATCCATTTCCAAGGAGCCCAGTTCCGCAAGGATATCGGTTGGAGAGCTCTGGAGCGCAAGATCTGACCGAAACCGCCAAGGCGATCCGGCTTTTAGGCACTGGAAATCCTTCTTGTGATGTCCCATCTTTTTTTAAAATCAGCTGAAAAAACGCCTTTTTTCTGAGAAAATTGACGGGACGGTCGAGTCGGGCGGAAGGCACATAAAACCTAGTATGGAAAATACCATGGGCGAAAAAACCAACATCAAATCATTGCCTTATACCCCGGCGAACCTCCAGCAAGTGGCCAAGGTCATCAAGGAAGGCGGTATCGCCGTTTTCCCGACCGATACGGTCTATGACATCGGTTGTTCGGTGAAGAAGCCGGACGCCCTGAAACGCATCTTCCAGATCAAGGACCGGCCCCTGAACCAGTCCCTGTCGATCCTCATTTCACGGCCCGAGGTGGCCTTGGAGATCGCGGATTTCAAGGAAAAGGACCTGGATATCCTCAAGAAGATCTGGCCCGGTCCTTGGACCCTGATCACTCGCGCCAGGGTCCAACTGGCGCAGGGAGGCGTGGGACCGGACGGGACCATCGCCCTTCGTTGCCCGGACCACGGCATTGCCCTGGAACTTTTGCGGACCGCGGGAGATACCCTGGCCGTTTCCAGCGCCAATCTTTCAGGCGGGAAAAGTCCGGTGCGGTTCGATGAAGTGGACCCGGAGATCCTGGAAAAGGTGGACGCCGCCCTGGACGCGGGCGTGTGCCCCCTGGGTGGGGAGACCGCCATCGCGAAATTCGACCGCAAACACCTCAATATCGTCCGCACCGGCTGCGTTTCCAAAGAGGAAGTCGCCCGGGTCGAAGGACTCCTGGCCCAACTCATCCAAGAATAAAACGGGCGGTCCCCGGTGGCTAAAAAGGTCCTCTTTGTCTGCACCGGGAATACCTGCCGTAGCCCGATGGCCGAGGGCCTCTTGAAAAAAATGGCCAAGGACCAGGGGCTGGATCTGGAGGTCCGGTCGGCCGGGTTGGCGGCCTTTGCCGGCTTGCCCGTGGCCCCGGAAGCCGTGGAAGCTTGTCGGACCAAGGATGTGGATATCTCCGGGCATCAGACCCAACCGCTGGGCAAGAACCTGGTGATGGAAAGCGACCTGATCCTCACCATGACGGCTAAACATAAGGAAATGATCGTCAAGAAGATGCCCGCGCTCGAGCCCAAGGTCTTGGTCCTCTCGGAATTGGCCGGAGAAGGAATGACGGACGTGGAGGACCCGGTGGGACAGCCGGTCGAGGCCTATCAAGCGGCATTGGATCAGATCGAAGGATATCTTTTAAGGTCGTTGGACCGCCTAAAGAACTAACGAGGGAACGGATAATGAAGATCGCCATCGGTTCGGATCATGCCGGTTTTGACCTCAAGCAGGCCCTGGTGAAACACCTACAAGAAAAGGGTCACAAGGTGGAGGATTTCGGCGCCTATGACGCCCAGCCCAGCGATTATCCGTTGTTCGGCGAAAAGGTCGCTGGGGCGGTCGCGACCGGTGAAGTGGAACGGGGCATCCTGGTCTGTGGCAACGGGATCGGCATGTCCATCGTGGCCAACAAGGTCCCGGGTGTCCGGGCGGCCCTGGTCTTCACCGAAAAGATGGCCCAGCAGACGCGGTCCCATAACGATTCGAACGTCCTTTCCCTGGCGGGCCGTGAATTGCCCGTCGAGGCGAACCTGAAAATGGCCGATGTTTGGTTGGAAACCCCGTTCAGCAAGGAAGAACGCCATGTTCGCCGGGTGGGTGAGATCACCGACCTGGAAAAAAAGAATTCGAACCAGGGATGACGATGGACCGATCTTTTTTCCCGAAACCGTTCTTTCTGATCGGACTGCTGGTCCTGTTGGCTGGTTGCTCCTTGTCGCCCGAGGAAAAGGTCGCCCGGGAACAGGCACTCAAACAGACCGTGGATTCCTTTTCGGCGGCGGTTCTCCAGGGCAATTGGACCGAGGCCTTCCGCTGGACCGATGGAAGCATCCCCGGGGGGGACCAGTTGAAGCAACAGATCACCCAAAGCTGGGTCCAGGATGGCACCCTGACCAACGCCCAGGTGTCCTCCATGGCCTGGGTGAATGACGGCACGGCCAAGGTCAAATTGACCTGGACCTTCCAATCGGGAAGCGTGGAAAGCTTCTCGAACGAGACGTTCCTTTGGACCTGGAACGGGAACGGTTGGAAATACCGGGGCCGGGCGCTCCGCTGACCGCCATTTGGGCATAAAAAAAGCCGCCCCACCTCGGTGGGACGGCTTTTTTGGTTCTTAAAGGTACGTCAGGACGCCTTTCGGACCGGCTGGCGCTTTTGGACCTTGCCCGAACGCAGGCAACGGGTGCAGACCAGGATGCGCTGTGGACGACCGTCCACGATGGCGCGGATGGTCTGCAGATTGGGCATTTGGCGGCGCAGGTGAACGCCGGTGATGTTCAACCCGATCCCGCCCTCTTTCTTGGACTTACCGCGGCGGGTGATCTTGCGGGCCTTGATGGGCCCCTTGGAACAGATGTCACAAACTTGAGCCATAAAAAATCTCCTCTTGGTAAACTAGCCGCGCATTATAGGCGGAGGTTTTTCTTTTAAACAAGCCTTTTTAAGCCATTCGCCCCCCTGCAAGGTCCCCATGCCCCCGATCCGAAAGCAGATGGAAAATTGGTTGAAACCCCTCCGTTTGGAACAAAAGCAAGGGTTCGGGAACCGCTCGGTCCTCAAGGGGCTGGACCGTTATATTCTCCATGAATGTCAGGAACTTTTGTCCCGGGGTCCTTTCCCCTGGGAGGTAAACAAGGAATTCGAGGGCTTCCTGTTGGGGTTGCGGCGGCAGTTTTCCCAGTACATGACCCTGCAGAAGGAAGAAAGGGAGGCTTTGATCGGGGAGAGCCTCGCCGGGATCGAGCGGTGGATCGGGAGGGTCCCCAAGGAAGCGACCCTGACCGCCAAGTCTGAGAACGGCTCCAACCTGGACGATCCGCTTTTGCCCCTGGTCCCCAAGGATAAACATCGGGCGTTCCAACTGACCGGACTCAAGACGGTGAGGGACCTTCTCCTCTATTCCCCCAAGTGGGCCGTGAATGGAGCCTCCTTGACCCCCATCGCCCAATGTTCCAACCGGGAAGAGCCTTATTTCATTTTGGCCCGTATCAATAGCATCTCCGAACAACGGCGGGGGCCCCGGAGCATGGTCAAAACGGTCCTCCAAGACTCCAGCGGCCATTTGAGCTGGGTCTGGTTCAATCGCCCTTATCTTAAAAGGGACCTGACCAATGGCCGATGGGTTCTTTTGCATGAGACACCCCAGATCAGCAAGTGGGGAAAACAGGTCGTCGGTAGCAATGGGACCTTTGAGTTCCTTGAGCCCGTGGAAGAGGAGGTGCTGAAGTCGGGAAAGGTCTTGACCTTCTATCCCGCGACCTCGACCCTGACCCAAGCCTTCTGGCGGAATCTCATCGACGGGGTGCTGGCCCGGTACGGGGATGTCTTGCCAATGGAGACTCGGGAGGGAAGCGCCTTTGGGGGTCTGGGTTTCCGGGAGGCCGTCCTTCAGATCCATCACCCAGAGAGCCTGGAAGCTTTTGAACGGGCCCGAAAACGGCTGGCTTTCGATGAGCTTTTGACCTTGCAGACATTCCTGCTTTTGAAACGCAAGGCCATCGAGAAACGGAAAAAGGGACGCCGGTACCTCTTCGAGGGGGAGCGGGTACTCTGCTTCCGAAAGAGCATCCCCTTTCCACCAACGGGTGCGCAGAAACGGGTCTTGAAAGAGATCCGGGAAGACCTGGCAAAACCCCATCCCATGAACCGGCTTTTACAAGGGGACGTGGGGAGCGGCAAGACCCTAGTGGCGGCCATCGCTTTCCTTTACGCGGCCGATTCGGGGGTCCAAAGCGCCTTCATGGCCCCCACCGAGATCCTGGCCCGCCAGCATTTCCAGAACCTTGAAAGCATCCTCGCTCCCACCGGTTTGAGGACCTGTCTTTTGACAAGCGATATGAAAGCCAAGGAAAAGCGGGAAGCCTTGGCGGCGGTCGAAGAGGGCCGAGCGGATGTGGCGGTCGGGACCCATGCCCTTTTAGTGGACCAGGTCCGCTTCAAGAACCTGGGGTTCATGGTCATCGACGAACGGCACAAGTTCGGGGTCATGCAGCGGGCGGCCCTGGAGACCAAGGGTAAGTGGCCCGATTGCCTCATGATGACGGCGACCCCGTTCCCCCGGGCCCTGGTCTTGACCGAGTATGGGGACACGGACCTTTCTGTCTTGGACGAGTTCCCGCAGGGGAAAAAGAACATCAAGACCTTCTGGAAGAACGAGGGCCAAAAGAGCGAAGTTTATGTTTTCGCCAAGGAGAGGATGCTCAAGGGGGAACAGGTTTTTTGGGTTTTCCCGGTGGTCGAGGAATCCAAGACCTTCCTACGATCGGCCGTCCAGATGCACCAGCATTTCCAAAAAGAGGTCTTTCATGGGTTCAAGATCGGTCTCCTGCACGGCAAGATGAAAAAAGAAGAGAAGGAATCGGTCATGGCCGCCTTTCGGAACAGGGAATTGCAAATGCTGGTCGCCACGACCGTGGTGGAGGTCGGCATCGACATCCCGGACGCCACCATGATCGTTGTGGAGCACGCCGAAAGGTTCGGTCTGGCCCAACTCCACCAGTTGCGGGGAAGAGTGGGGCGGGGCGGCAACCAGGCCTATTGCTACCTGGTCACCTCGCCGATCATCTCCAGCGACGCGGTCCAACGCATGAAGACCATGGTTTCGACCTTGGATGGCTTTAAACTGTCGGAAGTGGACCTCAAAATGCGGGGACCGGGCGAGATATTCGGGGTGGCCCAGTCCGGGCGTAGGGAGGGCGGGCTGGTCGACCTGAAAAGGGACGTGGATGTGGTCGAGGAGGCCCGGAAGAAAGCCCTGGAGATCGCCGATATCGACCCCGGACTTAAAAGAAGTGAGAATAAGTCATTGCGAGAACGGCTTGAGTCCCGGTACAGGGGTTTGTTGGACTTGGCCCAGATCTCATAGGGAAAATATGCGAATCATTGCCGGCAAATATAAAAGTCGTTCGGTCAAGGCGCCCAAGAACATGCGGATCCGGCCGACTTCGGACAAGGTGAAGGGCGCCCTTTTCAATATGCTCGAACCGGTCGCCGGTTGTTCCGTTGTGGACTTCTATGCCGGGACCGGAAATCTGGGGATCGAGGCCTTGAGCCGTGGCGCGCGCGAGGTGGTCTTCGTCGAAAAGGCCCCGGACAGCCTCAAGCTCATCTACGAGAACCTTCAGAGTTTCGGGATAAACCCGCGCAAACCGGTCGAAAATGCCCGTGTCCTGTCGTCCGATGTGGCCAGGGCCTTTTATTTGCTCCATCAGGAGGGTAAGAGTTTTGATATCCTACTGGCCGACCCGCCCTATGAAAAAGGTGTCCTGAAACAGCTCCAACACTTATTGATGCAGTATCCCATCTTGAAAGAGGGTGGGATCTTCGCGGTGGAGCATGGTGCGGGAGACACGGAGCTCGCGGGAGAATTTCCCTATTCCTTGGTCCGCCAAAAGAAGTATGGGGATACTTATCTCTCCCTCTTTAAAAGGGAAGAGCCCCCCCTGGCTGGGGAGAAAGAGCGAAATGCCTAAAAAGATTGGTCTTTACCCCGGTTCCTTCGACCCAGTGACCAATGGCCATTTGGATATCGCCGAAAGGGCGGCTGGCCTTTGCGACGTGCTTTATATGGCGGTGGTCGCCAATCCCTCGAAGAACGTCCTTTTCTCCATCGAGGAAAGGGTCGAACTCTTGAGAAAGACCACCAAGCATTTGCCCAAGATCAAGGTCTCTTCTTTCGAGGGGCTTTTGGTCGATTACGCCAAGGAGATCAAGGCGAACTTCATTTTTAGGGGCTTGCGGGCCGTTTCGGACTTTGAACATGAGTTCCAGATGGCTTTGATCAACCGGAGCCTTCATAAAAAGGTGGAAGTGCTCTTCTTGGTCCCCAACGAAAAGTTCATTTTCATTTCCTCCAGCGCCATCAAAGAAGTCGCCAAATTAGGCGGGGACGTGAAGGATTTCGTGCCTGCTGCGGTCGAAAGATCCCTCCGTGAACGTTTGGGGCGGAAATAGCCATTTACAGCCCTTTGCCTTGACACCATTTCCACGCGATTCCTATAATTCGTTTGCTTTTTGAGGGCCGGAATGTTAGTTTTTCACGCTTTTTTGGCTAACGGATCTTGGCCCCTCCATTCGGGGTGACGGGGGCTAGGGCCGATGCTGAAGGTGGAATTAAGGTCTTTGGAGCAGGAAGACTTGGTCCTGGAAAGGACCGAGTGGGCTCGAGCCCTTGGGATCGAGCTGACCCCCGAGTTGAACCGGGAACCCCTGGCCATTTATTGCGAATTGGCGAAGAACGGGGACATGATCTCGGCCAAGGGATGGGTCAAAAGCCGGATGCTCTTGGCCTGTGGCCGTTGCCTGAGGGAGTTCGAGACCCCTTTCAAGTCCTACTTCGAGGTCCATTACAGGCCCCAGCCGGAAGACATGCCGGGCGCCGAGGAATTCTCCGAAGGGGAGATGGAAGTGGTCTATTTCCAGGGCGATATCCTGGATATCGGGGACCAGATCCGGCAGACGGTCCTTTTGTCGGTGCCCATGCGGGCGCTTTGCAAGGATGATTGCCGGGGGTTGTGTGGTTGTTGCGGTCAGGACCTGAACCTAGGGTCTTGTGATTGCCAGGAGCCTCCCGCAGACCCGCGGTGGGATGTCCTGAAGAGTTTCAAGTTCTAACAAGGCACCTCTGGCCCTAGGGCCCCGGCGGTTCCTCGACCAGAAAGCGTTCGGTCCTCAAAATTTCGGAGGTTCTTCATGGCTAACCCAAAACGCCGGCACTCCCGTCAACGCCGGGATAAAAGGCGCACCAACTGGAAGATCAAGGGCAAATCGCTCTCGACCTGCCCCCAGTGCAAGAGCGCCAAGTTGCCCCACCGCGTTTGTCCCACTTGCGGTTATTACAAGGGCAAAGAAGTCGTCAGCGTGGAAATCGCCTAACCTTCCCCAATGCGAATTGCTTTGGATGCCATGGGTGGGGATCACGCCCCCCGGGAGATCGTCCTGGGGGCCGTCCTTGCCGTGAAGGACTCGGAAGTCCTCGGACTTGCCAACCACGACCTCGAGGTCGTGTTGGTAGGTCGTAAAGAGGACATCGAACGCGAACTTGAGAACGCGGGCGATTACCCCAAAAATTCCATCTCCATCGTCGATGCCCGTGAGGTCGTGGAAATGGGCGAGAGCCCGGCCCAGGCCTGCAAACAAAAAAGGGATTCTTCCGTCATGCGGTGCGCCGAAATGGTGAAACGCAAGGAAGTGGATGCCACCGTTTCGGCAGGCAATTCCGGGGCCTCCATGGCCGCGGCCCTGATGCATTGCGGCCGGATCGATGGTGTCTATCGACCCGCCATCGTTACCATCGTTCCTTCGGTCCAAGGAGCTTCCGTCCTCGTGGATGCCGGCGCCAACGTGGACTGCAGGGCCAAGCATCTGCTCCAATTCGCCCTGATGGGTGAGGTCTTTGCCCGGACCGTCCTGAACTTCAAAAATCCCCGTGTGGGACTCCTCTCCATTGGGGAGGAGGAGACCAAGGGAAACGAGCTGGTTTTCGAGACCCAGGTCCTATTGAAGAAAGCACCGATCAACTATATCGGCAATGTCGAGGGAAGGGATATCGTCAACGGCAATACGGACGTCACGGTGTGCGATGGATTTGTCGGGAACATCGCCCTGAAAGCCATCGAGGGTGTGGGGGAATTGGTCTATAAACTGTTGAAGAAAGAGATGAGCTCCAACCTTTTCACGATGTTAGGGGGCATGATGGCGGCCCCCGCTTTTCGCCGTTTCAAGCGGGCCATTGATTATAAGGAGTATGGGGGTGCCCCTTTGTTGGGGATCGATGGCTTGAGCCTGATCTCCCACGGTAAATCCAACGCTTTTGCCATGAAGAACGCCATTCGGGCCACCTTGCGTTGTCTGAACAAGGACATGATGGGCCTTTTGAAAGAACAGATCCAAAAGCATGGACAAGTGGAAGACAAGCCGGAGACCACGAAGGGAAATCAATAAATTGAGCCAAAAGATTCGCGCGGGATTCTTGGGAATCGGGTCCTATCTCCCTGAGAAGGTCCTGACCAACCAAGACATGGAAAAGATCGTGGAGACCTCCGACGAATGGATCGTTACCCGGACCGGGATCAAAGAGCGGCACATGGCCGCCCCCGACCAGACGACCTCGGACATGGCCACGGAGGCCGCTAAGGCGGCCTTGGCTGACGCCAAACTTTCCCCGACGGATCTCGACCTCATCATTGTGGCCACCATCACCCCTGATACCCCGACACCGGCGACCGCCTGTTGGGTGCAGAGCAAGTTGGGGGCGCCTCAAGCGGCGGCCTTCGACCTTTCGGCGGCTTGTTCGGGCTTCGTCTACGGTCTGTCGGTGGCGAAATCGCTCATTGAGAGCGGAGCCTTCAAGAATATCCTCCTGATCGGCGCCGAGAAGTTGACCGCCTTCATCGATTGGAAGGACCGTGGTACCTGCGTGCTTTTCGGGGATGGTGCCGGGGCCGCCGTGCTGGGCCCGGTCGCGGAAGGCCAACATGAGATCCTCTCCTCCTTCATGGCCGCCAATGGTAAAGAAGCGGACCTGCTCAAAATCCCGGGTGGCGGTTGCAAACTCCCACCGAGCCCCGAGACGATCGAACAACGGCTTCATACCCTCAAGATGGAAGGGAAGGAGATCTTCAAGACGGCGGTAAAGGTCATGTCCGAGGCGACCGTAGAGGCGGCCGAACGGGCCGGGTTCGGATTGGCGGACGTCTCCATCATCATCCCCCACCAGGCCAATCGCCGGATCATCGAGGCCATTGGTGACCGTTTGAAAGTGGCTTCGGACAAACTTTTCGTGAACCTGGACAAGGTGGGCAACACCTCCGCCGCTTCCGTCATCATCGCGCTGGTGGACGCGGTCAAAGCGGGCAAGGTCAAGAAGGGCGATAACGTGGTCTTCGTCGCCTTCGGGGCCGGTACCACTCTCGCTTCTTCTGCGGTGAGGTGGTGAACATGAAAACCGCTTTTGTTTTTCCGGGTCAAGGTTCTCAAGCTGTCGGTATGGGGAAGGCCCTTGCCGAGACCTTTCCGGAAAGCCGCGATTATTTTGAAGTGGCTGATAAGGCCTTGGGGTTTTCCCTGTCCAAGCTGTGCTTCGAGGGTCCCGAGGAGGAATTGAAGAAAACCACCATCACCCAACCCGCCCTCCTGACCTGTTCCGTGGCGGCTTTGGCCATCCTCAAGAAAAACAATCTTCCGTTTGGCGCGGTTGCCGGGCACAGTCTGGGCGCTTATAGCGCCTTGGTCGCGGCGGCAGTCCTCGGGTTCGAGGACGCTGTCCGCCTCGTGCGTCGCCGGGGTGAATTGATGGAGGAAGCGGGAAAGGGCCGCGGGACCATGGCGGTCATCCTGATGCTGGATGAGGACAAAGTCCTGCAAGCTTGCCAAGAAGCCTCGACCCAAGGCGTGGTGGAGCCGGCCAACGTCAATTGCCCTGGACAGATCGTCATTTCAGGGGAGAAAGCCGCTGTTGCTACGGCTTGTGAAAAGGCGAAAGCCTTGGGCGCAAAACGAGCCATGGAACTTCCAGTGAGCGGGCCTTTTCATAGCTCCTTGATGAGGCCGGCAGCCGACGGCTTGCGTTCCGAACTGGAAAAGGTCCAGTTCTCGAAACCGTTGGTTCCCTATTACTCTGATATTGATAGCTTCATTCTGGACGATCCGGAAAGGATCAAGGAGAGTTTGGTCCGCCAGTTGATGGCCCCGGTGCAATGGACAAAGACCATCCAAAAAATGTCCGAGGACGGATTCGATCGATTTATTGAGGTCGGTTCAGGCAAGGTGCTCAGCGGCCTGATCCAAAAGATCAACAAAGAAGCTATGGTCGCCAACGCTGGCGATCCGGCGTCCATCCAAACGGTGAGCGAGGCGAAATGAGCTTGAAAGAAAAGGTCGCAGTGGTGACGGGTGGGAACCGGGGCCTCGGCAAGGCGATTGCCTTGCGGTTGGCCCAGGAAGGGGCTTCGGTGGCTCTTTGTGGGACCAATGAGACAACGATCCAGGCGGCCGTTTCGGAGATCCAAGCTTTGGGACGGGAAGCCTTAGGGATCAAAGTCGATGTCTCCAAGGGTTCCGATGTCGAGGCATTCGCAAAGGCGATACTGGATAAGTTCGGGAAGGTCGACATCCTGGTGAACAACGCCGGGATCACCCGGGACAATCTGTTGCTCCGCATGAGCGAACAGGAATGGGACGATGTCCTCGATACTAACTTGAAAAGTACCTTTCTTATGACGAAGGTCTTCGTGAAGCCGATGATGAAGGCCCGTCAGGGCCGCATCATCAACATCACCTCCATCGTGGGAGTGCGAGGGAACGGCGGCCAAGCCAACTATGCCGCTAGCAAGGCTGGGATCATCGGCCTGACCAAGACGACCGCCCGGGAGTTCGCAAGCCGTTCGATCACCTGCAACGCCGTTGCGCCCGGGTTCATCCAGACGGACATGACCCAAGCTTTGGGGGACAAGGTCAAGGAGGAGCTGACCCAGCAGATCCCCCTGGGTTTTTTGGGTGAAACATCCGATATCGCCAGCGCGGTCACGTTCCTCGCTTCGGAAGGGGCCCGATATATCACGGGACAAGTCCTTTGCGTGGATGGGGGAATGGTGATATAAGGGTGCGCTTTCTGTGGTTGTTGAAAAGGCTTTCGTTTTGCTTATGATGAAGAACAATTTTTCCGGAGGTGGAAAAGATGGCTATTGAAGACAAGGTGAAAGAGATCATCGTGGACCAATTGGGTGTGGAACCCGATCAGGTCAAACCCGAGGCTTCCTTCATCGACGACCTAGGGGCCGATTCCCTCGACACGGTCGAACTGGTCATGGCCTTTGAGGAGGAATTCGACCTCGAGATCCCCGACGAGGACGCCGAAAAGATCAAGAGCGTGGGCGACGCCATCAATTACATCAAGGGCAAGGCTTCCGAATAATCCCTTCGAATCCAGGAGCTCCTCTTTGAAACGAGTGGTCATCACCGGTATGGGGGCCATCACTCCCAACGGCAACAATCCGACGGATTTCTTCACGAACATCTGCGATGGCAAGAGCGGCATCGGAATCGTGACCCGCTTCGACCCGGCCCGTGTCCCCAGCAAGATCGGGGGCGAGGTCAAAGGTTTCGAACCGGTCGCCTTCGGGATCGAGAAGAAGGACGTGAAGAAGATGGACCTGTTCGTTCAGTTCGCCGTGGCGGCCAGTCTTCAGGCCGTCAAGGATGCCGGATTGGACATGACCAAGGAGGACAAGACCCGGGTCGGGGTCCTGATCGGTTCCGGTATCGGGGGGCTCCCGGTGCTGGTCGAGCAACATGCCCGACTCATCGAAAAGGGACCGGACCGCGTGTCGCCCTTCCTTATCCCCATGATGATCATCAATATGGCTTCCGGCATGACCTCCATTTACTTGCAAGCCCAAGGACCGAACACCTCCACGGTCTCGGCCTGCGCCTCGGGGGCCCATGCCATAGGAGAAGCCATGCGTTGGATCCAGAAAGGCGAGGCCGACGTGGTCGTCGCCGGTGGTACGGAAGCCTGTATCACCGAACTGGGCTATGCGGGTTTCAGCAACATGCACGCTCTTTGCATGGACTTTAACGAACATCCCACCCAAGGAAGCCGACCGTTCGATAAAAAACGATGTGGCTTTGTGATGGGCGAAGGCGCTGGGATCGTGGTCCTTGAATCCCTCGAACACGCCCAAGCCCGCGGAGCGCGGATCTACGCCGAAGCCGCCGGTTATGGCATGACTTCGGATGCCTATCACATGACCACTCCGGCCGAGAACGGCGAAGGGGCGGCCCGGGCCATGGCCCTGGCCCTGAAGGATGCCAAGATGGGTCCGGAGGCCATTGGCTACCTGAATGCCCATGGTACTTCCACACCCTATAACGACAAGTTCGAGACCATGGCCATCAAGACCGTCTTTGGCGATCATGCACGGAAGGTCGCCATTTCCTCGACGAAGTCGACGACGGGTCATCTGCTCGGCGCCGCAGGCGGTATCGAATTCGTGGCCTGCGTCATGTCCCTGCTCAAAGGCATATTACCGCCGACCATCAACCAGGAAGAGGCCGATCCGGACTGCGACCTCGACTATATCCCGAACCAGAAGCGGACGGCGTCGGTGGATGCCTGTCTTTCCAACTCTTTGGGGTTCGGCGGTCATAATGTCTCCCTCATTGTTCGCAAATTTAATCCGTAAAAAGAACAAGAAGGTTCCCGCTCCCGGGATCGAGATCGACAAGGACCGATTAACGGTCTTGAAGTCGTTCTCGAAGCGTCTTGGGATCCCCTTGGGGGATGGCCAGTTCCTGAACGAGGCCCTGACCCACAAGTCCTACACCCATGAACGGAAAATGGCGCCGGGACACAATAACGAGAAGCTGGAGTTCCTCGGGGATTCGGTCCTTGGGTTGGTCATCAGCCAGCACGTTTTTGAGTCCTACCCGGATGTCACCGAGGGTGGCCTCTCCAAGGTCAAGAGCGTGATCGTCAGCGCCCAGGTCTTGAGCGAGAAGGCCCAGGAGATCAATCTGGGGGAATTCATCCTTTTGGGGAAGGGCGAGGAAAAATCGGGCGGGAGGGTCCGGCCAGGCCTTCTCGCGGATGCCCTGGAAGCCGTGATCGGGGCGGCCTATTTGGTCGGCGGACTGCCAGCGGCCCAAAAAATGGTCCTTTCCATGTTGCGGGAGGATGTCGATAAGGTCTTTAGCGGGCGGATCGAGAAGGACTACAAAACCCTTCTTCAGGAACATTTCCAGAAGACCCAGAAAACCGCCCCGCGTTATGAGATCGTAAGGGAGTGGGGGCCGGACCATAACCGTAATTTCGAAGCTTCCTGTTCAGTCCACGGCAAGACCCTTTCGACCGGAGTGGGGAAGAACAAGAAGGAAGCTGAACAGGTCGCGGCCCAAGAGGCCATTCGCAAACTCCAGATCGCGGTCTCGACCCCCAGCGACCATAAGATATGAGGAGTAGCCATGGCTAAGGGCGCCGGGGCGGTCCTTTTCTTCATCCTTATCGGGGGGATCCTGGGTGGCTACCTCGGGGAGCTGTTGGCCCTCCTGACCCCGCCGGGGTTCTTTCACGACCTTTTTTCCAAGGGCGTCACCATCGGGTTCAACGATCCACTGGTCCTGGACCTTCGGATCCTTTCCTTCACATTCGGGGTCAAACTATTCATCAATTTGACGGCCCTGGCCGGAATGGTCTGGGGCTATTTCCGTTCTAAATGACCCCGGAAACCTTGATCCTGGCTTCCGCATCCCCTCGACGCCGTGACATCCTTCGGTTCGCAGGGATCCCATTCCGGGTCATCGCGCCCAAGGGAGTGGACGAAGCACCCCGGAAAGGAGAGCGGCCCGACGCTTTGGCCCGTCGCCTCGCCTTGGCCAAAGCGGTCGAAGTTTCCGTCCGGAATCCGGATGCCTGGGTCCTGGGTGCGGATACGGTGGTGGCCATTGGGGCGCGCACTTTCGGCAAGCCAAGGAACGTGCGGGAAGCGCGGACGATGCTTCGAAATCTCCAAGGAAGGGCCCACGCGGTCTATACGGGAGTGGCCCTGGTCCGTAACGTGAAAAAAAGAAGGGTTCGGGTCGAAAGAACAAGGGTTCTTTTCAAGAAGTTGTCGTCAAAGGAATGGGGTCCCTACCTGAAGAGCAGGGAACCCTATGACAAGGCAGGTGGTTATGCGATCCAGGGTACGGCTCGAAAGTGGGTCCGACGGTATGAGGGAGAATATTTTACGGTGCTCGGACTATCTCTTCGATGGTTATTGGCCGAATTGAACCGTCTTTAACCGTTCACATAGGTCTTCACGTCGACCTTGGCGCGTTGCCGCTTCAGGAATTCTTTGAGCCAATTGTCCTGCATTCGTCCATAGATCCTCTGTTGAAATTCCTGTTTTTGTTGATCGGTCAAGGAGACGGCCCTTTCCGCGGGTCTCGTTTCGGCGACCTGGAAGAAATACTGCTTTTTACCGATGGAAAGGGGGCCTTTCCAATTCCCCTGGAACAAGGTGGCCAAGTCCAAAGCGGTATCTTGCGAATCCTTTAAGCCTGGGATACCGGAATGGGCGTTGAACCATCCGGTCTCCAAACAGGACAAACCGAGGTCGGAGGCAGCTTTCTTAAGACCGATCCCATTCCTTAGGTCGTCCGCCAATTCGGTCGAGATCGAATAGAGTTTTTGGGACCCTTTTTCCTGCTTGTAACGCTCAAGGACCTTTTCTTTGACCTCGGCAAAAGTGCTTTTATAGGCCTTTTCGGTATCCAAGGCTTGGACAAGATCGTAGCCATTGCCCAGTTTCAGAGGTTTACTGATCTCGCCTTTTTTGAGCTTGAAGATCCCTTCCTCGAATTCAGGGTTATCCTTCAGCATTCCCCGGTCGACCCATCCCAGATTCCCCCCGTCGGCCTTGGTCCTTTCATCATTGGAGTACTTCTTGACCAAGTCGGCGAATTTTGCCTTGCCTGAAAGGATCTGTTCCCGGTAACCCATGAGATCCTTTTGGAACTTCTCGCCTTCCAAGGGGGAGCCCCCTTGGGTCGTCAAATAGAGGTGGCGGATCTTGACGCGGTCCGGGTGGTCGAATTGGGTACGGATCCTTTGGTAATAGTCCTTCAGGTCCATTTCGCTGGGCGAGAAGCCCTTTTCGAACGAAGGCTCATCCAGGGCGATATAAAGGGCTTTGAGGTCCCGTTGGGACAATTCATTGAAATGGCCCGCCTCTTCCGTTCCGACGAACATGGAATCGGAGAGGATGGAACGCATCTTTTGGATGAGCATTTGTCTTTTTTCCGATGCTTCGAAATCCTCAGGAGTCATTTGATGGGTGCGAAGGACATCGAAATAGGTCTCTTTATCGAAAACCCCGTTCTTCATGAAATAGGATTGATTCCGGATGACACCCGACAACTCCTCGTCGCTAACGCTGATGCCGAGTTTTTGGGCGGCTTGTCGCATCAAAAGATCGTCGATCATTGAGTCGAGGACTTCCTTGCGGACCTCTTTGGTCTCTGCGGGGGTCGGGCCCTCTTCGCGAATGGAGTAAAAACGGTCCAGGGCGTTCTGGCAGGCCTTGTTGTATTCAACCAGGGGAACGCCGTCCTCGCCGACTTTCGCAGCATAGACGCCGGAATCGAGCTTGCCGCCGTTCGTGAACTTCATTCCGAAAACGAAAAAGATGCTACTGACGAATGCGGCGACCAAGCCCCAAAGCACGATGTGCATGGTCCGTTTATCCCTTAATGTGCGCATCATGTAGAGGCCTCCTGGATGTGGGGTTCAAAGAGTGGATCGGTCTGTTTTGAGAAAACCGGCGCATTATATCAATTAAGACATGGGGGACAACTTCTTGAGATGGGACCTATCCAAACGGCTTATATCGGGTATTTATTGTCGAGGAAGGGAGGTGTACGGAGGCCCTCCGTTGACAGTGCTGCGGAAAATCATGATATAATCGTTAAAATCCTTGACCCCCTCCCTCCGCGAGGAAAGAGCGTTTGAATTTCTCCCTGCGCCGAATCCATCTTGCTCTCTGGTTTACTGCTTCTTTCCTGCTCCCATTTTCGGTCTTTGCGGATAGCGTCAGTACGACGGGCGTCCAATTCCTCAAGATCCCAGCGGGAGTCCGTGGGGCCGGGATGGGCGGAGCCTTTACGGCCATTGCGGACGATGTCAGCACCACCTATTGGAACACGGCCGGGTTGGCCCTGCTGGACAAGGCCGAACTGAATCTCTTGCACATGGTCTACTTCGCCGGCACGAATTACGAGTTCGGTGGGGTCGCGATCCCATTGCAACCCGGAAGTACTTTGGGGCTTTCGGCCTCCATGGATTTTGTGCCTTCCTTTAATTCCACGAACGATCCCTTGGCAACGCCAGGAAGCGCTTCGGATTACGCCATTTCCTTGGGCTTTGGACAGCTGTTTGGGGACAATTTCGCTTTGGGCATCGGTGGAAAGTTCATTTCCAGTAGTTTGATCACTTATAGCGCTACCGGTGAAGCCATGGACGCTGGCCTTTTGTTTTTCACCAAGGACAGGTCATTTTCGATCGGGCTTTCCGTCCAGAATGTCGGGCAGATCTCCAACTTTTCCCAGTTCTCGTCGCAGGAAAAGCTGCCTTTGGTCTATCGTGCGGGCCTGGCCTACCGGTTCCAACCCAAGGATCCGACCCATTTTTCGCTCGGGGTGGACCTTGAAAAGCCGATCGATAACGACCCGATCGTCCATGTGGGGGGTGAACTTTGGTGGGGGGCGAAGGAGTTCGCGGCCGCCTTGCGGGCAGGCTATAGTCTGGACCCCCTGAACCAGGACTTGGGTGGCGCCTCAGGGGCGACACTCGGGGCCGGGTTCCGTTACACACCTTTTGAGATCAATTATGCCTTCGTCCCTTTCGGCGCCCTGGGGGACACCCATCGGTTTTCTCTGACCTATCGGTTCGAACCAACGGAGGTCCAACCGGCCGCTGAGCCCGCCCCGAAGGCGGTCGCGGTGGAGATCAAGCCCCAGATCTCGGATTACCAAACGGGAACCTTGAAGCAGGCGACCTTCGACCTGAAGCCCCAGGCCCGGACCGACATCAAGACCTGGAATCTGGACATCACCGATTCGAAGGGGAACGTCCTTCGAAGCTATTCGGGTATAGGGATCCCGCCGCGCCAGATCGCTTGGGATGGGCGGGACAACAACGGGAACGTCGTGACCGGCGGTATTTTCGCTAACTACAACCTCAAGACGGTGGACGTCCGGGGCCAGCAGGTCGTGGCCAGCGATCCCATTTTCAAAGTGGCCCAGATCAACGCCAAGGAAATGCCGATGATGGCTTCGGCGACCATGGAAGCGAAATCCTTTCCAATGCCGGTGATCCCCGAGACGATCCAACCCATCGGCATGTCAGGTACTGTGAAAGTGCCGAGTCTTTCCTTCGACGAAAAAAGCAGTAACATCAGCCAGGGATTCTCGCGCTATTTGGATCAGGTCGCGAAGCTCATCCGAAAGTATCCCAATTGCCGGGTTTATATCGAAGGGCATGCTTACGACGAAGGCCCGGAAAAGACGGCACTGACCTTGTCGCAGAACCGTGCTGACGCGGTCCTGCGATATTTGGTCGAAAAGGGCCGGGTCTCTCCCGATAACCTATACTCAAGAGGCCATGGGGATTCGTCGCCGTTGGACAACCGGGATACGGAAGAGGCGCGTTATACAAACCGCCGTGTTGATATCGTCATCCTCACCAAATGAGTTCGAAAGGCCGCCCATGATCCATCCATACCGTGTGGTTTTTCCCGTTCTGTTGGTTTCCCTTACTTTCATGGAGCTGGGTTGCCAAATGATGGGCGCCTCCTATGAGTCCCTCCTTTTGTTGGATCAGAGCGGAAAGACACCTGAGGCCTTGGCGGGATATCAAAAATATCTGAAAGAACATCCGGCCACTCTCTTGAGCGCTCCCATTTATTATCGGATCGCCAAGGACTACGAATCCCAAAAGGATTACTCGAACGCCATTCTTTGGTACGAGAAGATCCTGGCTCAATATCCCCATTCGGATGAGGAACTCCACGCTATTTTGGACCTTGCCGCCTTATATCGGGACGAGCTCAAGAATCCCGCGAAAACCATGGAGTACAACCAAAAGGCATTCGATCGTTATCTGGACAATATACAGATCAGGGAAGCGGTCCAGTCCTTGATCGACCTTCAACTCGGTAATGCGGTGACCCAGTATGCGGCTAAGGATTACAAGACGGTCGTGGATTCCATCGACGGAATCCAGCGAAATTTTCCGGCCGTTTTCATCCCCCCGGATACCAAGGCCAAACTTGATTCCTTGCGCGACCGGGCGCGACGGGCCCTGGTGATCGCGGCGGCTTCGGTGGACTGGATCGTCCTCAAGAGCGAGATCCCTTTCAATAAAAGTTATGAGGGGGATTTTTCCGCTCCCCTGCGGGATGAACAAATACTTCCGTCGCCCGATGGACAATACTTGGCGCAAAGAAAGAAGGCGTCCAACGGGAAATATTACCTTTATGTGGCCAAGGTCCCGGCCAAAGGGGACGAGGTGCGGTTCGATCTGGTGCCCCAGACCATCGGGGCCGAATTGCCCGCTTGGTCACCGGATGGGAAAGAACTTGTCTATTGGCGGCGGCAGGGCAGTTCGCGTCATTTGGATAAGACCGATGTCCAGACCAAAAAGACCCAAGTGCTTTTCTTGACCAAGGGGAACGGCCTAGGGATCCACCCCGCGTTCCATCCGGCGGGGAACAAGATCGCTTATGTTTATGAAGGACGGATCACCCTGGCGAACATCGGGAATTCGAGCTTTAAACAACTGTTGAAAACGTCCAAAAAGCTTGATTATACTGCCGCCCTCGATTGGTCGAAGGACGGAACGATGATCCGGTGTTCCCAGCAGGATAAGCACGGCCAATTGACCGAAGAATTGTTGATCTTGGATGTTTCCACCCCGACGGCCCAACAATAGCAATGACCGACTGGATCGAGGCTTCATGAAAAATCTTTTCTTCCTGGGGATACTGGCCGTTTGCACGCTTTCCACTTCCCGGTTGATGGCCCAAGATTCGGAAAAAGAGGCCATATATCTTGAGGCCATCAAGGCCAACCCCAATAATTTCGCGGCCCACTACAACCTTGGGGTCACCTACCTAAAAGAACAGCGATTCGAAAAAGCTATCCCTGAGCTCCAGAAGTGCACTCAGCTTGACCCTGCCGACAAGTCCTCCAAGACCCTTTTGGAACTTTGCAGTGGTATCCAAGAGATGCAAAAAGGGAACTATTCGAACGCCTCGGGGCGTTTCCAGAGCGCCTTGAAATTCGACCCCGCCAATTCCGATGCCAAAAGACTGCTGAACAAGTGCAATTCGAAGATATACATGGATGAAAAGAATTACAGCGCGGCGACGACGGCTCTATTGGCGGTGATCCAGGACGAACCAAAGGATGTCTCCGCTTACAAGAACCTCGGGTTCATTTATTTCCAACAGAAGGATTACAAAAAGGCGGTGGGTTTTTGGACCAAGGCTGTGAACCTGCAAGCGGATCCGCAGATCCACAAATTCCTTGGATTTTCCTATTACAATCTCGGCAATTTCAACGACGCCATCGATCATTACGCTAAGTCCATCGCCTTGGAAAAAATGAAGCCGGAAGCGGACCAGGACAAGGATTCCTTGGATGAGACTTATTACGATCTTGGCGTGGCTTACAATGACAACGCCTCCTTTGACCAGGCGGCTGAGGCTTTTGGCAATGCTTTTAGGGTCAATCCCAAAGATGCGAACGCGGCGGTGGCGCAGGCCCAGTCGCTGGATGCAGCGGTCAACTCCCACATGGAAAAGGCCAGTAATTTCCTTCTGAACAACCAATATTCGGATGCCATCGGCGAATGGAACAAGGTATTGAAGCTCCAGCCTGAGAACCAACAGGCCCAAAATTTCATCGCGGATGCCAAGGGGAAGTTGGCTGGGGAAGTACAAAAACACCTAACGGCCGGTAAGGTGATGATCAAGAAGGGCGACACGGTGAATGGCTTGAACGAACTGAACATCGCCAAAAAGATGGACCCGGAAAATCCGGACGTGGTGAGGGCCATCAATGCTTTGAAGGTCAACACCAAGGAGAAGGTGAAAGCCTTGATCGCGGAAGGCGATGAGTTCTATCGTTCCAACGATTATTCCGATGCTTTGGTCAGCTATCTCAAGGCCCAGAAGACCGATCCGCACAGTACGGCCGCCAAGAAAAAGGTCGCCATGTTGAGGTCCAAGCAAACCAAGGACATCAAGAATGTGCTCGAAAAGGCGGACCGTGCCTATGATAAAAGGGATTACTTGACGGCGAAAAAGTACTACCAAGTGGCGTTACAGTTGGACCCGAATAACGAAAAGGTCAAGGAGAGCCTTTTCCGGGCGCAAAAGGACATTTCGAACCGTGTCAAGGAGTTGGACGAGGAGGGGGTGACCCTTTTCAATAGTGGCAACAAAGAAAAAGCAAAGGCCGACTTTGCAAAGGTTTTAGAGTACAAGCCGAACGATGACACGGCCAATGATTACATCAAACGG
This sequence comes from bacterium, assembly GCA_035549195.1. NCBI lineage: Bacteria > bacterium. The sequence goes on along the minus strand of DASZRK010000076.1, from coordinate 14,127 downwards.
ATGACAGGGCAGCAGGCCCAGGCGAAAGTCGACGCCGAGAAAGTCAAGGCCCTGTATTATGATGGGGTGAACCTGTACATCAATGGGAAGATCCACGAGGCGATCGACAAGTGGAAGGACTGTTTGAAGCAGGATCCCAACAACGTCAACGCACAGGCCAACATCAACAAGGCCATGGTGAAACTTCAGTCGATCGAGAAGTTAAGCCAGAATTGAACTTTGTCCCCGCGACTGACTTGGACGCGGGTCTTTGGAAAAGCCGTAAAGGCGGGCGTAATTCAGCGGTAGAATGCCAGCTTCCCAAGCTGGACGTCGTGGGTTCGAGTCCCATCGCCCGCTCCATTTTATTTTCTCCTTCTCGCGTTCTTTTTTTCATTTCGATCCTTTTGACCGTTCCTTCAATCCCCGTCTCGGCCTTTGAAACGAATCCCGCGGGCCCCGAAAAGGTCCATTTGGGCGCATTGGAACTTTTTTTCGATGACCTGCCTCAAGAGATATCGCCGGTCAATACCTTGGGGCCGGAATTTTCATTGGAACGTCTGCCAAGATTGGTGAGCGGGTGGGCGAGTGGGCGGCCCGGGACTTCCATCCCGGCTTATTTATCCATTCCCCCGGCCATTTACTACGAAGGTATGGCTTACCCTCTCGATCCGGCATTTCTTTCGACCTGGCTTCCGAGGACCGGTAGCGTCCTATTGGCTGATACGCCTGTTCAAGCATTTTTAGGACCGGCTCGCGGGAAAAATGCCTTTCTTTTGCAAAGACCCCGGTTTGGAGAGGATCATGGCAATTTGTCCGTTGTAACAGGAAACGCTGGGGACTCGAGGATCTTTTTGGATGGACAAAATGAGACGTTCGCTGCGGAGGGCGCTTTTAACCATGGCGGGACGGAAGCGGAAGGATTTACCGATGGTTGGGTGATCAATGGGGATGCAAGATGGGGTGGGTCCGGGCCGATCCGAGGTGAGAACGGCTTATTGGCAGCCCAGTGGCTGGGCCATGATGGTTGGGTCGCGGCTTTTTCACGCATTAAGGTCGATCTGGCAAATTTCCAGGAAATTGATTGGAAACCCTATTTTCAAAAAGCGATTCAGGACGGCATTGGCGTCCAAGAGTTCGGGAATGAGATCGATTATCATCTGAATTTCGCCGGATTGGCTGAATGTCAATTGGCTGGTGGGTGGAGCCGTTCGGAACCCCAAGGGACCGGGGCTGGGCCTGCCAAGGAACGGACATTCATTCAAAATACAGATCTAGTGGATGTGCTAGGAATGGCGAATTTGATCTTCGCGTTCCGGGAGGATATTCCGAGCGATGCCGATCCCATTCCTAACTTTTTGATCGGCCTGAAGGGGAAATTGACGGATGAGTGGACCGTTTTGGGAGACCTTCAAACGGCCGCTTGGGCCTCGGGGGTCAATGACAGGGTAGGGGAGATGGGTTTGGAGAATTACCTGGACCCGAAACTTTGGGTGGGTTATGGATTCCTTCATCAGGAAGTTGGCGGCAAGGATTGGAATGGTGGGAGGCTGGATATCCGATCGAACCGATGGGATGTCCCATTTTTTTATAATAGGCCGATCTCTGTTGAAATTTCAGGACGAGGACTTTGGGAAGAAACCGGTAGCTTTCTATGGGATTGGGGAGGAAAGTTCTTGTGGGAGTTCCTGCCGGGATGGAGTGGCTGGGTTGGCGGCCGAAAAACGACCGACCAGCCCTGGTGGGCGGAAGTTGGAGTGAATATCCCATGGGACGGTCATTTTCGTTCTATGATCACTGTGAGTAATTTGAACGGCCTCTATGGTCGGACAGATGGCTTGTACGGACCGCAAGGCGTTGGTGTTTTTGCGGGTTTGGATGGAGAGTTTTAATGTCGTCACTAAAGATCGATAAAAATCTTGTCTTGGGAACAACTTGGGGCCTCCTGTTGGTATTTCTTTCGACGTCCCTGTGCGCCCAGACCGCAGGGACCAATGGCGGAGACTTGTTGAAAGTGCCTTTAGGTGTTCGCCCGACGGCTATGGGCGGTGTTTATTCCGCCCTCGGGGATGATGTCTATGTGATGGACTACAACCCAGCCGGGTTGGCACGGGTCTCAAAATACAGCCTTGGACTGGACCATATACAAGGTTTTGCTGATATCCAAACCGAGTCCTTGAGCTTGGCTCTTCCCACCAAAGACTATGGGAATCTTGGGTTTCAGGTCGTTTTCCGCCACATGCCGGACATTCAAAATGTACTGGCGACCGATCCACCGGTCGGGGTCCAGGATTATCTCGTAACGATCGCGGACGGCCAGCAATTCGGTCCGGTGGCCATTGGAGGATCCTTTAAGACCCTCGTCTCGATCCTCGGCGATAAGCAGGCGTTCACTCAAGCCTTCGACCTTGGTTTCAAAATGCAGGTCTTGGAGACCGATCTGGCAGTTGCCGTGCAGAACGTAGGACCGGCGGTTCAATATGAACCTGATCCCCAGGGTCAGGATCCCTTACCTTTGACCTTCCGTTTTGGGATCGCCAAACCCCTGATCGTTTCACCGTCGTCCACGCTTTTGGCGGGCGGAGAGGCTTTTTATGTCAACGACGAGGGGGCCCAAGCGGCCCTCGGATTGGAATATTGGCATCGTAGTCTTTTGGCGCTCCGGATTGGTTACCGGTTCAGTGACGAGGGGAATTTGAACGGAGGATTTTCAGCGGGTGCGGCCTTGCGATACAACATCGGCAAATTGGAATACGAGATCGGATATGCCTGGCGGCCGGCCCAAGTAAGTTCCGGCTTTATTGCCAATTCCCATATTTTTGGACTGCTTTTTTGGTATTGAGACCCTGGAAATAGGCCTTTTTCTTGACAATCCGAGGACCAGTGACTAAACTCACCCCTCTTTGGTCCATTCCATCGAATGGCCTTAATTTGGGGAGGAACCATGTACGCCGTCATTCAAGCGGGTGGGAAGCAATACAAAGTTTCCGAAGGGGATGTCATCACCGTAGACCGTCTTTCGGGCGATCCGGGGGACAAGGTGGAGTTCGATAAGGTCGTCCTTCTGGAGAACAATGGTCAGCTTCGCATCAAACCAGCGGACCTGAAGAACAGCAAGGTCACGGGAAAGATCGTTTCCAAGACCCAGGGCAAGAAGATACGCGTCTTCCGTTATCGTCGCCGCAAGAACACCATGCGGACCAAAGGGTCCCGTCCAAAATATTCACTGGTCAGCATCGAGAAGATCCAGAACGCTTAAATCCAACTTGGAGGTCGGTCGTGGGTCAACATAAAGCGGGTGGTTCCACCCGCAATGGACGGGATAGTCATAGCCAACGGTTGGGTATCAAGGCTTTCGGCGGGAACTTCGTTACCGCAGGAAGCATCTTGGTGCGTCAGCGTGGTATGCGCTACAAGGCGGGATTGAATGTGGGCGTTGGAAAAGATGACACCCTTTTTGCCAAGGTTTCCGGGTTGGTCTCATTCCGCGAGTTCAAGAAGGGTCTTAAGAAGGTCAACGTCGAGCCACAACAAGCTTGAGCGAATGGTCTTTCCAACCCCGCCCGGATCGGGCGGGGTTTTTTTGTTTCTAGGCATTTTAAAGGGTTGCCATGATCGTCGATGAGGTCAAGATCACCGTTGAAGCAGGCAAAGGCGGCGATGGCTGCATCAGCTTTCGCAGGGAAAAATACGTGCCTAAAGGCGGCCCGGATGGCGGTAATGGCGGCCGAGGCGGGGATATTGTCCTGGAGGCCCGGAACGATGTGAGCACCCTCGTCGATTTCATTTACCGTCCCCTATATCAAGCCAAACACGGGGAACACGGAAGAGGGAAGAAGCAGCATGGACACGCGATCGAACCCATGATCGTCCGTGTGCCGGTCGGGACACTGGTCTGGGAAGACGGCGGTGATCTCTTGGCCGATATGAACGAGGAAGGGATGCGGTTCTTGGCGGCCCGGGGTGGCCGCGGGGGACGAGGCAACGCGACTTTCGTGACATCGACCCAACAAGCACCCCGTCTTGCGGAAAAAGGGGAGCCGGGCGAGAGCAAAAACCTTCGGCTTGAGCTGCGGCTTTTGGCGGATGTGGGGCTAGTGGGCTTTCCAAATGCTGGAAAATCGACCCTGCTTTCCAGGTGCACCAAAGCGAGACCAAAGATCGCGGATTACCCTTTTACGACCTTGGAGCCCCAATTGGGCGTGGTCCAATTGCCCGGAGAGCGCAACTTCGTCATGGCGGATGTGCCTGGGTTGATCGAGGGAGCCAGCTTGGGCAAGGGGCTCGGGATCAAATTCCTAAGGCATTTGGAAAGGACCCGGGTCCTGCTCCATCTGGTGGACCTAACGGGGATCACCCAGTTCCGGGATCTCCAGAAACGGATCCAAACGATCCAGGCCGAGCTCAAGAACCACAGCCCAAAATTCTTGAAGATCCCCCAGATCCTGGTCTTCACGAAATTGGACGCCTTGACGGAAGTTGATCACTTGAAATGGGCAGCGAAATTGAAAGACCGTTATTTGGCGGTCATGGCCATATCCGCCGTCACGGGCAAGGGGCTCCGGGAACTTCTGGAAGCCGCCTGGGATGCCCTGAAGAAGGCGGCCGACGCGCCGATCGAACAGCCATCGGTGGCCCCCAAGAATCTTTATCAAGCAAAGGTACGCTTCACGGTCGATAAACGGGATGGCATTTTCTATGTCGAAGGGGCTGAGATCAAGAAATGGGTGGCCATGACCCGGTTCGAGGTCCGGGACTCCTTGGAACGCTTCCACAAGATATTGGGTAAAATGGGTGTCTTGAGGGAATTGAAAAAGCAGGGAGCGAAGGAAGGCGATACGGTCTTCCTGGAGGACCGGGAACTGATCTTCGATGGGGACCGCAAGGGAAATCATGAACGCCTTACGTAAACAGCATCTATCCAGGGTCAAAAGAATGGTTGTGAAGGTCGGAAGCAGCCTTCTGACCGATCCAAAGAAAGGCGGTATCCGTTCTTTGTTCCTGGGGAACTTGGCCCGCCAAGTCCTGGATCTGACATCCCGCGGATTTGAGGTCGTAGTGGTCACCTCGGGGGCCATCTCGGCCGGGGCCTTCAAATTGGGATTGACCCGACGTCCCAAGGAAGTCTCGAAGTTGCAGGCCTTGGCTGCAGCCGGACAAAGCCGCCTGATGGGTGGTTATGAAAAAGCCTTCCAAAAGGTCGGACTGAAGGTGGCCCAGATATTATTGACCCGTGAGGACCTTGCGGAACGGGAACGCTATACCAACCTGCACAATACCTTCAAGGAATTGTTCGACTATGGGATCGTTCCAATCGTGAATGAGAATGATAGTGTGGCCGTGGATGAGATCCGTTTTGGGGACAACGATACCTTGGGGGCCCTAGTCACCCACCTTTCCGAGGCCGATCTTTTGATCATCCTGACCGATATTGATGGGTTCTATTCCGAGGATCCTCGAATGAATCCCCAAGCCCATCTTATCCATGAGGTTGAGCGGATCAGTGCCGAATTGGAAAAAGGAGCCCGAAATACGCAATCAAGCGTGGGAACCGGCGGCATGCAAACCAAGATCCGGGCAGCGCGTAGTTTGATGCAATCGGGGATCCCGATGGTGATCGGTCATGGCAATCGATCCCAAATCCTGAAAAAGATCATGGACGGGGAAAAGGTTGGAACTTTGTTCATCCCAACGGTCCATCGGATGACGAGCCGGAAGCGTTGGTTGGCATGGGGCGTTCCCACCCAAGGGGAGATCATCGTTGACGAGGGGGCCAAAAAAGCCATTTTGGAACGGAACGGAAGTTTATTGGCCATCGGTATCAAAGGCATACGTGGGGATTGGGGGCGGGGGAGCGTCGTGTCGATCCTGGACGGAGCCGGACAAATGCTGGCCAAGGGGATCTCGAATTATTCCTGCCAGGAGCTAAGTGCGATCAAAGGCTTGCGGAATGGAGAGATCGCCCAGAAAACGGGCGTGCCAGCGCAGGAAGTGGTCCATGTGGATAACCTGGTCGTTATGGGGTCCGGTCTTTCCGCTTAAAGTGGCCATGAAAGCTTGTTTTTTTTAGGAAGGAAACCATCTAAAATGCGGTAACTTGCGGGGTCCTTGGCCCTGATCCGATACCTTGAAGGGTAAGATGCCAAAAAAGAACTATTACGAGATCTTCAAAATCTATCCCCCGATCGATCCTGTACATTTGCAAGAGGCTTATAAGCAGCTCATTTTTGAGAACCACCCGGACAGGAATCCAAGTCGGCAGGAATGGGCCATTGAACAGACCATGGAGATCGTGGAGGCCTATAACGTCCTAAGCGATCCGGTCAAACGGGAGATCTACAATTTCCAGGTCCGGAACGACATTCGCAAGGACCCGGGTGAGATCTTTGGGGTCAAAAAAGGCCTGCTGAAGATGATCAAGTCGAAAGAAGAAACGGCGGCCGAGGAGCATTTCAATAAAGGGAATGCGTTCTTCCAGGAAAGGGATAATTGGAACCAAGCCCAACATGAATGGGTTTCCTGTCTTAAATTGATCCCGGGTTTCGTGAACGCCCACTTCAATTTGGGCATCCTTTATGGTTACCAAGGCAACTTCAAGGACGCGGTGGCGTGTTTCGAGAGGGCCATCAAATATAATCCGAACGATTATGAGGCTAAAAAGACCTTGAGCACGGCCATGGGTTACGTCTACGGTAAAAAGGTTTAAGGAGATGCGGGTCCATGGGTGATAAAGGTATCGTTGTCGGGATCGATCTTGGGACTTCCAATTCATGCGTTGCTTACCTGAACGGAGGGGAGCCGCAGGTATTGGCCAATGGGGACGGTTATCACACGACCCCTTCGATCGTGGCCTTCACCGCCCAAAGGACTTGGTTGGTTGGTTTGGACGCCAAACATCAGGCCGTGACAAATCCCAAGGGGACCGTTTCTTCCATCAAACGGTTCATCGGCAAAAAGATCAATGACGAAGACGTTCAAAAGGACAAGACCCTCGTTTCATACGACTTGGATGGGGCCGAGAACGGGGACATTCGCGTCAAATTGGACGACCAATTAAAATCCCCTGAGGAGATATCGGCGATCATCCTTCAGAAATTGAAACAGGATGCTGAAGCCCGCCTCGGTGAAAAGATATCCAATGCGGTTGTCACTGTTCCGGCCTACTTCAATGATTCCCAGCGCCAGGCGACAAAAGATGCCGGCAAGATCGCAGGGTTCGAGGTTTTGCGGATCATCAACGAACCAACGGCGGCCGCACTTGCTTATGATTTCGACACGAAAAAGAACCAAAAGGTCGCTGTCTACGACCTGGGCGGCGGGACCTTAGACGTGACCATCCTCGAGCTTTTGAACGGTCTTTACCGGGTTTTGGCGACTTGTGGGGACACCCATTTGGGTGGGGATGATTTTGATCAAGCGATCATGCAATGGGTCCTTGAAAAGTTCAAGGCGGAGCATGGTATCGACCTGAGGGACGAGCCGATCGCGCTTCAGCGGATCAGAGAGTCGGCAGAAAAGGCGAAATGTGACTTGTCGACCGCGGCGACCGCGGAGATCAACCTCCCCTTCATTACGAAACGAGAAGGTACCCCATTGAACCTTGCCTATGGCTTGTCCCGGGAAGAATTCGAGGGGATGGTCGCCCCCCTCCTGGAGAGGTCATTGGAGCCCTGTAAGAAAGCGCTAAGGGACGCGAATTTGACGCCCAATGATCTGACGGATGTCATCCTGGTGGGCGGAATGACCCGGATGCCGAAGGTCCGGGAGGCCGTTAAAAAGTTCTTCAATAAAGAGCCCAACACGAAGATCAATCCGGATGAATCGGTCGCCATGGGGGCGGCCCTCCAGGCCGGTATCATCAATGGAAGCGTTCGAAATGCCCTTCTCTTGGATGTCACGCCCTTGTCCCTGGGAGTCGAGACTTTAGGGGGGACCTTTAGCGTGATCATTCCGCGTAACACGACGGTCCCCACTAAAATGAGCAAACTTTATTCGACCGTCAAGGACATGCAAACCTCGGTCAATGTCAAGGTCCTTCAAGGAGAATCAAAACTCGCGGGCAACAACAAGACGCTCGGTTTTTTCTCGTTCATCGGCCTGCCCCCCGCCCCTGCGGGTACCGTCCAGATCGAAGTGACCTTTTCCATCGACTCGAACGGGATCGTGAATGTGACGGCCAAGAACGTTGCAACGGGCCAGCTCCAACAAATGAAGGTTTCGGCCACTAGCGGCTTGAGCAAGGAGGAACTCGATACCCTGGTCCAAAGTGCAAAGGGGCGGGTCATTTCCTCCGCGCCGGCCGAGAATAAGGCTACTTTCGAGAAGCCCGCCAAGAGACCCGCAGGAGCCCAGGAGTCGGCCCCGATCTCAGCGCCGACGGTGTCCCCTGAAGGGGACTTTTTGACCGGTGATATGATCGATTCGTTCCTCAAAGACCCCGGGGATTCCCACGGCCGATGAAGTCGATCGCACTTTTTGGTGGGACATTTAATCCCATCCATTTCGGGCATTTGGCCATTGCCGAGGGAATCCGGGCCAAATATGACCTGGATAAGGTCATTTTTGTTCCGACCCACACACCCCCTCACAAGCAATCCGATGAGCTGGTTTCGGCCTTCAAAAGGGCCATCATGGTCCATTTGGCGACGGTCAGTAATCCTTGTTTCGATGTTTCGACTGTTGAGGTCGACAGAGGTGGAAAATCCTATTCGATCGATACGGTCCGATATTTCTCCCAACTATATGAAGGCAAGGTCGGTATCTATTTCATCGTCGGGGCCGATATGCTGGCCGAGATCGGTAAGTGGAAAAATATTGGGGAACTTTTGAAATTGTGCAGGTTCATCGCGGTTTCGAGACCGGGCTATGACGCCCAGAGGATCTTCAACCAAAACTTCCTTTCGTCTGAAAATTTCGAATTCGCAACAGCATTGGTGGAGAACGTCCTGATCGAAGAGATGCCAATGCTCGAGATCAGTGCCAGCGATATCCGCCGGAAGGTCCGGGAATGGAAAAGCATCAAGTACCTTGTCCCTGAGGCGGTCGAACAATTCATCCACAATCAAAAACTTTACTTGTAGGGGGCCCATGCAGATCGTGAATTTCATGGAGGAGACAGTCCGCAGATCGCTCGACGAACTTTTGAACGAGCCCAATTACCGTGATCTCGACCTGGATGAAAAGGCGAGGCTGGATGTCCTGGCCTACGCATTGAATCACCTTCCACCTAAATATGTGGTGACCGAACGGGGTCATTTATTCACTCGGGTGGAGGAAATGCGACAGCAATTCAGGACGGATATCCTCGTTGCGCTTTCCCGGGCTATCGAGAAAGTACGTTCCAACCCCCAAAAGGGAAAGAACTGAGAATGGACCTACCGCTGAACATCCGAAGAATGGTGGAGGCATTGGAAGATAAAAAAGCCATGGACATCCAGGTTCTGGATGTCAGGGAGATCGTCTCCTATGCCGACTTCTTGGTGGTCTGTTCAGGTTCATCCACGACCCAGGTCAACGCGATCGTGGATCATTTGTCGTGGGTGTTCCAGGGGAAGGAGAAGCCCACCTATCAGAGCCGTTCCAAGGATAATTCCTGGTGGACCCTCGATTTCGTGGATGTCGTGATCCACGTGTTCCTCGAAGAGACCAGGCGGTTCTATGATCTTGAGAACCTGTGGGCCGATTCAAGGAAAGTGGCCCTTTGAACCGCCGCCGGTCCTTGGCGTCCCTTTAATTGGCCGGAGAGTACTCGACGATCCGACCGTTCCCAGTATCCGCCACGAAGATGTTCCCGTTGGAGTCCATCGTCATTCCGTTCGGTTCGCTCAGCCCTTGAGCAGTCCCGAATTGTGCCAGGAAGTTCCCATTGGCATCGAAGGTCTCGACCCGGTCATTGAGCGAATCCACCACATAAACTTTTCCGGAACCGTCGACCTTAACGTCGGCCGGACCGCTGAATTGACCGGCCGCGGAGCCCGTTTGGCCCCAAGTGGCGATCAGGTTTCCGCTGGATGCGAGTTTCAGGACCTGATCCGAGTCGTAATTCGCCACATAGATGTTGCCGTTGGTATCCTCACTGGCGTTCGCCGGGAAATTCATGCTGCCATTCCCATTGAATTGACCCGTCAGTGTCAGTGTCTGATCGAACCGGTAGATGCTATCCGAATTGTCCGCGACATAAAGGTTGCCCTGGTTATCGAAGAAAACACCCGTCGGATAAATGAAGAGATAATATTCACCTTCTGTCGGCTGAAGCGTCGCAATGAGATTCCCGTTGGGATCGAATTCCACGATCCGAGCGTTCCCCGAGTCCGCCACATAGACATTTCCGTTATGCACCGCGATACCTTGCGGCTGGTCCAGGGCATTGGGACCAAGGTTTCCCCACTGTCCTAAACGGTTCCCATTCATGTCCATCTTGAAGACCTGGTTCAGGGCCATGTCGGTCACGTAGAGGAAATGGTTGGCCGTATCGCAAGCGATCCCGCTTGGGTAGGACGATTGGGTATCCTGGACCGGCGAGAAGGTCTTGTTAAAAACAGGAGCGGTAAAAGGAGCGGGGCCGGCCGCCGTGGTGGTTGCTCCCGGGGCAAAAGGCGTGTCCAGGTGCCCGCACCCTTGAAGGAGTAACCCTAGCAAGAGGGAGAGGCTGGAGATGGTTCGGATGTTCTTCATGGGACACCTTCCTGATTGGGATGACCGATATTTCCGGCCTCACCTCACTTAACGCAACAGTGGTGCCAAGTGACACAGTCGTTTTTGGGCCCAAAAACAGGGATTTTCCCCTGGCTGGAAGGCAATGAAGGTGTTGAAACTACTCAGGTGGGAAAAAAGTATCCAGGGACGTGTGTCAAGGGTGGTTACTTAGAAATACCCCAAAAAAATTAGGGAAGAGGCAAAAACTGCCCAAAATATGGGATTTTTACCACCCGAGCTCACTTGGATTTTTAGAAAAAGCCGATACAATTTGAACGATAAAGGAAATGGTTTACCTCCGTTTAACCTTTATCATTCCTTGGGTCAGGGATTCCTTGTATTGAGCCGAAAACGCCTGAAAAATGATATGTCCCCTTGTCAGCGAAGGGGCATAAGCCGGTCCCTTTTTTGCTTTTTTGGAAAAAGGGAAGGGGATAACCACACTTTGTCCACTCATCGTTCCCTAAAACCGACCTCGGTTTTGCTTTGCCTTCTTGTGTTCGCAAGCGGGGCTTCGACTCTTATGGCCCAGACCTGTCCTTCCTGGTCCGTGGTCGGCGATGCCACCCTTGGTCCCGCGACCAACGCCGCCGTGACCTTGACCACGGCGACTGGCGGTCAAAGCGGCGCGGCTTGGAACACGACCCCGGTCGATCTGACGCAGGACTTTACACTTCATTTCAACATTTTCTTGGGAACGGGAGCCGGTGGTGCGGACGGCATCGCCTTCGTTCTCCAGAACGATCCCAGAGGTTTGTCGGCCATCAGCGGTAATGGACAACCTTGTGGGTTCTGTTTGGGCTACGCAGGCATCAATCCCATTACGCCTTCCGTGGCTTTTCCCATCAATACCTACCAGACGAACGGGGTGATGTCCGCCTGGCAGAACGGGGTGACCACCCAGACCTGCGCTTATTTCGGGGCTCCAGGCAATAGTTGTCCCTATACCTTTTCGGGCCAGATTGCCAACAACGCCGTCCATGCCGTTACGATCCAATGGAACGCGTCCAGCACGACCTTGAACTGGATCGTGGTGGATGCGGCGGGCAATCCCCAGACCATGACCTATACCCGTGACCTCATCAATGATGTCTTCTACGGGCAGACGACGGTCTACTACGGTTTTACCGCGGCTACGGGCGGAGCGAACAACCTCCAATATGTCACCGGAGGATCCTGCAATACCCCGACACCCACTCCCGCCTGCGTATCGCCCGTCACTTTTGGAAAGACGACCGCCGGTACCACGACCAGTGCGAACCGGGTCGCCAACCAGGACAGTACTCTTTATACCTTGGCCAGTTCCGCAACGATCACCTCCATGAGCATCAGCATGGTCTCGGCTACCGCCGTGACGGGTATTTTAGGGATCTATTCCGATAATGGTGGGGTTCCCGGTTCCTTGCTGGGGCAGACCGCGCAAGTCCCCTTGTCGGCTGGATTGAACACTTTGCCCTTGCCCCCTACGGCACTTACGGCCGGGAGCTATTGGCTGGCTTTTTATCTGACCGGGACCACGGGAACGGTCCGTTATTCCACGGGGGCCGCCAATACCGAATATTCTGTCGGGGTCGCAACCACGCAGAACAGCATGCTGAGCCCTTTCACGGGAGGAACAGCGGGCACGAACAATTACGTGATCTACGCGGTTGGATGTCAGGGGCCTGTTTACACAAATACCCCGACCCGGACTTTGACCTTTACGCCCACGAATACCCCGACCGCGACCCCCACGGGAACGCCCACCGCGACCCCGACCAATACGTCCTATATCACCTGCCCCATCAGCTTCCAACAAGCTGTCAGCGTTTCCCAGGCTTCGGGACCGGCCGCAGTGACCATGGCCTTGACCATTCCCACGAACGTGGTCAATCCACTTTTGGTGGTTCAGGTGACCTTCCAGTCGAATTCGACCGGGATATCATCTGCGACCTATAACGGTGTGGACCTTACGCCTGCCATGGGTGTAACCGGAACTGGATTTTTAGCCGATGCATTTTTTACTTTGTTCGAACCTGGCATTCAACTGCCCACCGATGGTTTATCACATGACATCGTCATTGTCCCGACGGGTGCGGCCAATTTGATCGCAGGAGCCATGGTTTTTTCAGGTATCGATCAAACGGCCCCGCTCGGGAATACCGGTAGCGCCCAACAGGCTTTCAATGGGACAAGTCCAAGTATGACCATTCAAACTTTCGGCAATAATTCCTTGATAGTTTCTGAGATCCACCCACGAGCCAATGGGGCCATCACACCACAAGGAAGCCAGGTCCAAGCCTGGGCCATTACGAATCCCGCTTGGGCTCGTCCTTTGGAGGGGGATTATCAGATAGCAGGGGCCGCTGGTTCATATGCGGTGACCTATACCACGGTAAGCACTCGTTCGGAGACCCAGGCAGTCGAATTCTATGCGGCGAATTGTAACCCGACCCCCACGCCGACCAGGACTCCCACCTTCACCCCAACGTTAACTCCAACCAATACTGTGACGCGGACCCCGACATCTACCGTTTCGAATACAGCCACACAAACTGCGACAAACACCGCCACTCGTACCGCTACTTCAACAGCGACAAGCACCCCTAGCAATACGGCCACGGCAACCGCCACCAGGACCGCCACCTTGACGGCGACAAACACGGCCACGAATACAACTACGGCGACCGCCACCAAGACCGCTACATCGACGGCGACAAACACGGCCAGCAATACGGCGACGAATACTGCCACTAACACGGCCTCAAACACTGCCACGAACACGGCTACCAATACCTCCAGCAACACGGCCACGAATACAGCCACTCGTACCGCTACTTCTACAGCGACCAATACGGCCAGTAACACGGCGACGAACACCGCTTCGAATACGGCAACCAGTACGGCGACGAACACGGCCTCAAACACTGCCACGAACACGGCCACCAATACCGCCAGCAACACGGCCACAAATACAGATACGGCAACTGCTACCAGGACCGCCACCTTGACAGCGACCGACACTGCGACGAATACGGCCACAAACACAGCGACGAACACCGCTTCGAATACTGCCAGCAACACGGCCACGAATACAGCTACGGCGACCGCCACTAGGACTGCCACCTCGACGGCGACCAATACGGCTAGTAATACCGCGACGAACACCGCTTCGAACACAGCAACCAGTACGGCGACGAATACTGCTTCAAACACTGCCACCAACACGGCCACGGCAACTGCCACGAACACTGCTACTTTGACAGCGACCAACACGGCAACAAATACAGCCACGGCGACCGCCACCAATACCCCCACCTCTACAGCGACCAATACGGCCAGCAATACAGCGACGAATACCGCCACGAATACAGCAACCGGTACTGCGACGAACACCGCTTCGAACACAGCAACCAGTACGGCGACGAATACTGCTTCAAACACTGCCACCAACACGGCCACGGCAACTGCCAC